>CAZGYZ010000089.1:0-7456 GCA_964530675.1 uncultured Nitrospira sp.
GCACTCCTGCTGCTCACACTTGTCTCAATCCTCGTAAGCCCGCTCCTTGCCGATGCAGGCGCTCCAACGACGCAGACCGGCTCAGCACTCGAACGTGAAGCCACAGAGTTCTTCAACCGTGCCGAATACGGCCAGGTCCTGAAGCTCTGGCAGTCGCTTCCACCTGAGACCGCCACATCGAAACCACTCATCCGCCTGGCCTTCCAGAGCTCCCTCAAACTAGGACGACCGGAAGAAGCCCTCACTCTCTATCAACGGCTAGTCCCTACAGATCAACATGATGATCCGGCCATGCTACGGCCCTTGGCGCTCAGTTTTCTGACGAGCCACGTCCGCGACTCACAGGAATATGTGCGGATCGCGGCCTACACAATCCTGGCTGAACTCGGCCTCCCAGAAACACAGGCCGTCCTGGAAGATGGGCTGCTCGACGCATCGGTCCTGGTACGGGCTCGTGCCGCAGACGCTATCGGCAAAGCTGGACTTGCAGGGAAGTCCGGCCCCTTGCGACGGGCCCTGAACGACGCGATGCCCGCCGTGCGAATTGCCGCCATGAACGCGCTCAGTGAGGCCCATGTTACCGACATCATGCCCTACCTCATCGAGGTTGCAAGAGTCGACGACGGGCCTGAAGCCGTGTTCGCCTATGCCGCACTGTATCGGCTCGGCAAACAGGACATGCTGACCGATATCACCGGAGCAGTGACGCTTCCGGACCCCGAGGTTCGCATGGCAGCCTTAGGAGCATTGGGGCGGCTGAAGCGCCCATCCAGTCTCTCGGTCCTGAGCCAGGGAGTGTACGACCCTGAGCCATCGGTTCGCGCGTTCGCCGCCGGCGCATTGGGAGACTATGGACAAGCCGGGGGCGTTGCGCCACTCACCCACGCCCTAGGGGATGAAAGCGCCCACGTGCGGGCGGTGGCAGCTACGAGTCTTGGGCGGCTGGGAATTCGCGATACTCACCCGCTGCTGCGGGTTCTCACACGCGATGCCAATATGCAGGTACGGGCCAGCGCGGTGGAGGGCTTGCTTCGATTGGGCGACACATCGGCTGTCTTGCTTGCAGCAGACTTGGCGAAACACGCGGACCCTTCTATCCGAGCAGCGGCGGCCCATACACTGGCGGCCACCTCCGACAAGCAGGCGGTGGCCATCCTACAGACGCTCCTGCAAGACCAACAACCACAACCACGTCTCCTGGCTGCAAAAGCACTCGGCAAAATCGGCGCACCCGTGATGCCGCTGCTCAAAAAGACCTTGCAAGACTCGGATCTCTCCATTCGTTTAGCTGCCGCAGGCAGTCTGCTCCAACAACTCCGCCGTTCCACAACGGTTCCTAACAGCCCGCGGAAAAACAATTCCGGCATAACAGAACATCGATAATCTGTATGTCTGGGACAAATCTGGTTTGTCTGGTTGATTTGGTTTGTTTAGTTTATCTGGTTAGTTTCCTTCAACCAAATAACCAGACAGACCAGACAAACCAAACGACCGTCTTTTTATGCTAGCGGTTTTTTTCAGCATCCTGATACGTCGTTAGTCGAAAGGATCGCACTATGTGGAAATTTATCGCCGTTCTTGCCTTGGCCGCCGCGTCATTCGGTCTCGGATTTTATTTTGGCCAACGTCCGGTCGGCACACTGCCACAAACGGTCTCAGACCTCCAACATTCCCTCAAAGACACCTCGCGCAACATCATCGACACCACGATGGGAATAGAAAGAGACCTGCGCAGGCGGCAAGGGCTGCTCGACGCCAAATCACGGGTGGTGCAGGCGAAATCGGAATTGTTCGATAAAAACCTTGGGGAGGCAGCCAAACAACTCGGCGAAGCTGCCGAGACGCTGGACAATGTCACGAAAGGCGCAAAGCAAGACGAGACAATCCTTGCTCTGCGTGCGCTGACCGGAACGATTCGAGAAGTGCGCCTGGAGTTGTCGATGGGGAAACCAGTGTCGATCAAGAAGCTTGATGAAATTCAACGAGAAGTGGATCGGCAGTTGAACAAGTAACGTAACGACTCAGGTAGATAGGCTGAAGGCTGTTAGGGTGTCAGGCTTTGCCCAAAGAGAATTCGTCTCTGCTTGAACCCAAGGTCGCAGAAACCACCTTCAGCCTAAACCCCTGATAGTTACCCAATAATCTCTACGTGCTGGCAGGCTGTTTCTTCCACTTCGCGAGTATCCGTTCTACCCGCATCCGTACTACCATGTCCGGATCCTTCATCAACGGCTTGATCGCTTCTCGGCCCCGGTCATCGCCAATCGCCTCGAGCGCCGCCGCAGACGTCAAGCGGGTAAACCAATCGCTGTCGGCAAGCATGTCGATCAGAGGGTCGATCGCCTTGGCATCTTTGATTCGCCCCAAGGCCAGCACCGCTTGCTTCCTGACATTTTCGTCTTTATCTTTCAGCGCTGTGACCAATCGAGGCAACGCCGGTTCACCCAGCTCGACCAACGCGTTGAGCGCATCGTCTTTGAACTCATCATTTTTCAGCTGAAGCATCAACGGATCGAGCACCCGCTCGTCGCGAATCTTCCCTAATGCGGCAAGCGCATACTTTCGGACGTCCCAATCGCGGAGCAGCTTGATCAGCAATTCAACGGCGGGAGAACCAATCTGCCCCAACCCCTCGATCGCGACTTCCCGAACTTGCCAGTCACCGTCGCGCAACGCATTACACAGCGGTTCCACGCAACGCTCATCACCCATTTCTCCAAGAGTGATGGCAGCCTCGCGACGGACCACCCAATCAGGATCCTTGAGCAGGTCGATCTGGATCTCGATCTCATCCTTGACCTGCTCTTCTTCAAGGACGACCTGCTCGGTCGGTTCCGCTGGCAGCTCTGCCGATACCTGGGGCTCCCCTGTAAACTCCGCCGCCACCTGATCGGTCAATGCATCGGTCACCGTCTCTGAAGCGGTGGGAGTCGCGCCTTCTTCTGTCGGTCGTGATGGTTCCATGCGTATTACCTTAACAATTCATTTACCCGTCGACTGCCTGGACCAAAAGACTACTTCGCAGCGGGAGCAGCCGTTTTCTTGCTCGCAGAATTTTTCTTGCGCAATGCTATCGTGCGCCGTTTCCGTTGTGTCCGTCGCAGCCGTTTCTTCAGCGAACGAAGGGCCTCATCCACCTTGGCATCCTTGTGGTCGGTCAATTTTGCCGCCACCTTCTTTTTCAGTCTGGTTTCGTCCGATTCACTCGTCGTTTTCTTTGCCATCCGGATTCGGGCCTCCCTATGTTCCTCATGATCAAGATTGTCTCCCAGCTCTCAGCGGGATTTGGCAGTTTAGTAGAGAGATTCACACCCTGTCAACCGGAGCGTAACCGGAAGGGCGCCTACTGTTTATACAGGCTCCTCTCAGCAATGGCAGATCAACGCAGCGCCCTCTCCATTGCGAATTGACACCCTCGCCCCCTCGTCTCTAGAATGCCGAAATGATCAACGAACGCTTCCTCAAAGCCTGCCGGCGTGAGCCGGTCGATTGTACGCCGGTCTGGTTCATGCGCCAGGCGGGCCGTTACATGGCGGAATATCGTGCGCTGCGGGCAAAACATTCGATCCTCGAACTGTGCAAAACGCCCGAGTTGGCGGCACAAGTCACACTCCAGCCGATCGATCGCTTTCCGCTCGATGCCGCCATTATTTTTGCCGACATCTTGTTACCGCTTGAACCGATGGGGCTCAGCCTGGAATTCGCAGCAGGCGAGGGACCGGTCATCCACAATCCGGTACGAGACCAAGCAGATATTGAACGACTCAACATCATCGACGGCGGTGAACTCGACTATGTGGCCGAAGCTATTCGCCAGGCTCGACACGCCCTGAATGGGAGAGTGCCGTTGATTGGATTTGCCGGAGCACCGTTTACACTCGCCAGTTATGCGATCGAGGGCGGAAGCTCGCGGAATTACCTCCTCACCAAGCAGTTGATGTATTGCGAGCCGAAGGCGTGGCATCAGCTCATGGACAAGTTTGCGCGAGTTATCACGGGCTATCTGCGGCGGCAGATCAAGGCCGGCGCGCAGGCGATTCAATTGTTCGACAGTTGGGTGGGTTGCCTCTCGGTCGGCGACTATGTCGAGTATGTGATGCCGCATGTCCAATTGATTTTTGAGGGACTGAAACGGGAAGGCGTGCCGATGATTCATTTCGGCACCGGCACTTCGGCGATGCTGCCTCAGATGCGAGAAGCGGGCGGGGACGTGATCGGAGTCGACTGGCGCATTCATCTCGATGAGGCCTGGGCGACTGTCGGACACGACGTGGCGGTTCAGGGAAATCTTGATCCCCTCACATTGTTTGCGCCGTTGCATGAAATCGAACGGCGCGTGGCAGATATTCTGCGCCGGGCCGGCGGTCGCCCTGGACATATCTTTAATTTGGGGCATGGAATCCTGCCCACAACGCCGATCGAACATGTGGCCGCGACCATCGACATGGTGCACAAACTCAGCCAACGATAATGCCAAGAGCATATGGCGTATAGCTGATGGCAAGAAGTAGATGCAGTCGGTGTCATCGCTTGTCCGGCCATACGCTATAGGCCACAAGCCACTTGCTCTGGTGAACTTATGTCAGTATCGCAACGTCCCATTGCCGTGCTTCTGATGGCCATGGGTGGGCCGGATAGCCTGGAAAATGTGGAGCCGTTTCTCCTGGATGTGCGGGGTGGCCGTCCCACACCACCTGAACTTGTCGAAGAGATTCGTGAACGGTATCGGGCAACGGGCGGAAAGTCCCCGGCAGTTGAGATCACCAAGGATCTAGCGAAGAAGCTCGAGCACCGATTGAATGAGTCCCGTGACGGGCAATACCGAGTCTATGTCGGGTTACGGCATTGGCATCCCTTTATCAAGGAGACCTATGCCGAATTGCTCGGAGACGATCCAGAACAGATCATCGGTCTCTGTCTGGCCCCCCAACAGTCCTCTCTGAGCACCGGAGCCTATCGGAAGAAAGTGGAAGAGGCACGGTCTGCGCTCCAGAGTACCTGCCCTGTGAGTTACGTCGGCAGTTGGCACCAACATCCAGGACTGATTGCGGGGATTGTCGAGAACATCCACCAATCGTTACTGAAATTCCCTGCCGACGTGCGGGCGACCGTGCCGGTACTCTTTACAGCCCACAGCCTTCCGGAACGTATCGTGGCAATGAAGGATCCCTATCCCGACGAGGTGAAAGGCACGGTTAAAGCGGTGACTGCGCTACTGGGTGGCAGACCTACGCTCTTTGCCTACCAGAGCCAGGGCCGATCGGGAGAAACATGGCTGGGGCCGACTGTGGAGTCGGTCGTGGACGAGCTGGCGCGCAATGGGCGTCAAGAAGTATTGGTCGCGCCGATCGGCTTTCTCTGCGACCATGTGGAAACACTCTACGATATCGATATCGAATTGAAGCGATTCGCAGCCGGTTTAGGCCTCCAACTCGAACGAATCGCGATGCTGAACGATTCGGCTGCGCTCATCGACACTTTGGCCTCTGTGCTTACTGCACACGAATCCTCCCTCTGTCTTAGCCCGCATTATTCATGAACACTTCTGCTGCAATCGCGGAGACGAAAATCAGAACTCATTGCGGTATTCTTTCTTCGCGCCAGGATTATACAAAGGGCGCTCGACCTCGCAAGCGCGGTGGCGACGCACCTAACGGCGGGCAGGCTCGCCGCTCGGCCCCTCAACGTACTGCACGAGTACGCGTCGGGGTCTCGCGGCTCCGCATGCCCGTCTCGCAACGCGACTGCGCGATTTCGCCACGAACCGTCATGAATAATGCGGGCTAGATCGTGAGCAACCTCCGCACCGTCGCCATCATCGGTGGAGGGATTTCAGGTCTCTCAACTGCCTATGCCCTTCACGAACAGGCGGCGGCGGCCGGTATCCCGATCCGCTGCACCGTCGTTGATAGCGCTCCCGTCTGGGGAGGCAAGATCGTCACCCATCGGGTCGGCGATCTCGTGACGGAGGCAGGGCCCGATTCCTTTCTGTCTCAGAAACCAGCCGGACTCGAGCTCTGTGACAAATTGGGGTTGACCGATCAACTCATCAACACCAACGAGACAGGCAAGAGAGCCTCTGTCTACTCGCGTGGCCGCCTGCATGAACTTCCTGAAGGATTGGTGATGATTGCCCCCAGTCAACTGGGGCCATTTCTCCGAAGTGGACTCTTGAGTTGGGCAGGGCTCGCACGGATGGGACTGGATCTGGCAATGCCGGTGAAGCGGTCACCGGAAGATGAGTCCTTGGCCAGCTTCTTCCGGCGGCGGATTGGTCGGCAGGCATTCGAGCGGATGATCGAGCCTCTGATGGCCGGTATCTACGCGGGAGACGCGGAACAGATGAGCCTGCAGGCCACCTTCCCACGGTTTATCGAATTGGAACAACAATACGGGAGTGTGATTCGCGGGATGATGGCGTCTCGGAAAGACGGCCCACCTGCCACGCGCTCCGGTCCGAAGCGGACGATGTTCATCAGCCTGAAAAACGGGTTGTCGGATCTAGTCGCTGCCCTTGTCCACCGATTGACAGACCAAGGCCTCACGCTCAGGGGAAACTGCGTCGTCGATGCATTACGGGTACGTTCCCATCAACCAGGCCGCTGGATGTACGATGTCATCCTCCATGACGGCACGGCCCTGTCCGTGGACAGTCTCGTGCTGGCAACCCCGGCCTATGTGTCAGCAGAATTGGTTCGTCCGCTCACCCCCATTGCCGGCGGGTTGCTGGAGATGATTCCCTATTCTTCCACGGCGACGATCGCGATGGCCTACCCACGTGCATCAGTGTCCGGCGCAGCTGAAGGCTTCGGCTTTGTTGTCCCACGGGCAGAAGGGCGCGACCTCATTGCAGCGACCTGGACATCGCTCAAGTGGCCACACCGCGCTCCGCCGGATCAAATCCTGGTTCGTTGTTATGTCGGCGGAGTGGGGCGAGAGGCGATCCTACAATTGGATGACCAAGCCTTGGTAGAGCGGGTCAGGGCAGAATTGGCCAGTATGTGCGGCGTGACCGCGGAGCCGGGGTTTGTAGAAGTCAATCGCTGGATGAAGGCGATGCCGCAATACACGCTGGGGCATCTCGAACGGCTGAACCAGATTGAAGCAGCACTCAGTCGCTATGGGGGACTAGTCCTCACAGGCGCCGGCTATCGAGGCGTCGGAATTCCTGACTGTATCCGTGATGGAGCGGTCGCGGCCGAGCGGGTTGTGCGCTATCTGTCGGGAGAACGATCGTAATTCGAAATGTAACTACTCAGGTAGATAGGCTGAAGGGGTTCAGGCTGAAGGCTTTTAGGCCGAAGACTGAAGGTCGGATTTCCGAGCACTTCAGCCTGAACTCCTTCGGCCTGTACCCCTACCTCTAAACAAGGAACTGCCATGGATACTCGAATAAAAATAATTGATGTGACCGGACCTGTCCGCGAACCTCACGAGCAGGTGTTTTCCTATGACT
>CAZGYZ010000090.1:0-7398 GCA_964530675.1 uncultured Nitrospira sp.
GCTAGACCTGCGAGATCGATAGAAAGGATGCTTATCTTGAACCCAACAAAACTTATTGCCGCGATTATTGTGATCGCTCTGATCGGGCTCCCGACCTTATCCTTTGCAAGGGCGAGGGGCGGTGGATATGGCGGCGGATATTCCAGCGGTTCCAGGAGCAGTGGCGGCCCAGGGAGCATGGGCAGCCGTGGATCACGTACCTATGAGCAGAACGGCGCGAAGCCGATTGAACAGTCGGTCACTCCGAAGCCATCCGCGGCTACGCCACCATCAGCGTCCAGCAGCCAGGCTCCAATGTCCCAGCCGGCGCCTGCCAGGCAGCCTTCCTTTATGCAGCGCAATCCCCTGTTGGCCGGTCTCGCAGCCGGCGTCGCCGGATCATATATCGGCCATTTACTGTTCGGGGCGACAGACAGCAGCGCGAGTACTACTGATGCCGGTGAGCAGGTTGGCGAGGCCGCCACGACCAGCACCGCAGCCGGGGCTTCCAACTCCACTGGAATACTCCTTATTCTCATGCTCTTGGGAGCCGGAGCGTTCTTTTATTTCTTGAAAGTACGGAGACCCGTCCCTGCCTTTTCAGGAATCACGCGGAGCAACGCCGTCAGTAGCAGTCTGTTAACAGAGCCTTCCACCACGACCCGCCAGACCCCCGCAGTGGTCGGCGAAGTCACCTCCGCTGACAAGACGGCCTTTCAACAACTGCTGACCGATGTTCAAACAGCCTGGAGCAACCAAGATCTGGCCGGATTACGGCGATCCGTCACGCCTGAAATGCTGTCGTATTTCAGCACCGCCTTGGCCGAACAGACCAGTCTCGACAGTGCCAATCATGTAGAGGATGTGGTGCTCGTACAGGCAGATGTCCGGGAAACCTGGATCGAAGACACGACACAATACGCGACGATCGGGCTTCGTTGGAGTGCCCGTGACTACACCGTATCCACAACCAAGCGGCGAGGAGAGCCAGGCTATCTCGTTGAAGGCAGCGAAGAGACGCCGGTTGAGTCCGGCGAAGTATGGACCTTTATGCGATTCCAGAATGGGAAGTGGTTACTCTCGGCGATTCAGCAATAGGAAAAGAGAGGAGCGGCCAGGTTCCCTTCTTGCTCGCAGAACGCGCACGATGAAAAGGATGGGAAGGACACCCACGTTGGTCCTGTGCTCCCGGAACGCGCGCCCTAAGAAGGGCCTCGTTCGACGGCCGCACGTAGACCAACATGGGTGCCCTTCCCACGGAGAAAAACTAGCGAGCTTGGAAGGATCAATTGTATATGGATGTGCTCGTTCAACGCGCGCATTCGAGGATCAACTTGCTGCGACCATCAAAGACAAGATTACGGCAGACCGACAAATCAAAAGCCTCCGAAAAGCTTGTGCTGTTACCCTGTTTGGCAGCCTCGAAATTCCAAAATCGCTTTTTCACCCCCCCGTTCATACAAATCGCACAGCCGGTTTTCTGCATCGACACGGTAGCGGTACGTTTGCTCCTTCACTTTTGCAATCTTCAGCCCCTTCTTGCGCACCCGCTGAATGAAGTCAAGATCCTCCGCAAAGGGGAGATTGCGGAACCCTTTTAATTTTCTGAACACAGATGTTTGGGCAAAGAATGTCCCGCTCGCATAACATTTGCTCAGGTGGATCCTCTTGCCAGGATTCAGTGCATCAGGGGCGTACCGCTTTTCGACAGGACCGGCATACTCGATTCCTCCGTAGATCAACGCCGGCGAAGATTTTTTCTCTATCGCCCGGATTCGGACCGACAGATGATGCTCTCGATACTCATCATCTGAATCTAAAAAAGTCGAGTACTCCCCTGAGGCGAGTGCGATGCCGATATTGCGCGATCGCGCAAGACCAGTGTTCGCGTGGTAGAAATACATGATGCGCGGGTCGGATTTCACAACCGGCATCACAACCTGCCCGGTGTCGTCCGCGCTACCGTCGTCAATGACGATAAGCTCCCAGTTGCGATAGGACTGTGTCAGCACTGACGATATGGCGCGATTCAAAAGGTGCGCGCGATTGTAGGTGCAGAGGATGATGGAGACAAGGGATGAGTGATTGGGCTTTGAGATTGTTGTCTTCATTCGAAATCTGATCGCTTCAGGCGAACTCCCCTTCTTCGACCCGCACAGTGAGACTCACAAGGGCACCATTTCAAGAGAGACAAGCGCGCTAGGCCAGATGAACCAACTGACCACTGCTGACAGGGCTTTTTATCATTCTATCTATTAGGAAAAGATCGATCGCCAGAGGGAGACGGCCCAGTCCATGAGCATAGACAGCCAGTCATCTTCGACTGGTTCGGAAGTCTGCTTATTCGTCGACGGCATCTTCGGGTTGTTAGCGTTTGGATCTGCCGATACTGCCGGTGCCGTCACTATCGGCTTGGGAGTAGAGTCTGTTTGAGCTGGAACTTGTGTTGGTGAGGCAAGGGCCTCGGCCTGTTGTTTCGAGCGTTCGGGTGGAGTGGATAGTGGCGCTCTGAGGCCGTCCACCTCACCGAATTGAGATTTATACATCTCAACGGTCGCTTGCAACTCAGGCTGCTCTTCCTTTGCACGTCGGAGGGCATACCGAAGCCTGTTCTGTTGGGCGGTCAGCTGACTGATCGCGCCGCTGAGGCTGCTTATCCTCTCTTGCGAAAATTGCTGTTCGGTTTCCACCTTCTGCTTGGCGTGCAGAAGCGCTATCAAGGCTGCTTCCGTTTCCCTAGCGAGGATAACCTTTTGTTGCTCAAGCTCTCTGACTCGTTCGATGAGCAGCTGCGATTTGGCTCTTGTGCTGTACAGTTCAACATTCGTCGCTTCGAGATTAGCGATAGCAGCTTCGTAGGTGGTCCGGGTTACACAGGCGCCTGTGGTGAGGGTGACGAGACATAGCATCCCGGCTGTTACAACGTGGATTTTCATGCCACGCTTCGTTGTGTTGTTCTCCATACAATGGTTCAAAGGGCTATGTCCGCTATGACTCCAACATCGTGTTGCCGCAAAGAATACCTTATTATTCAACGGAAATCACTCAGCCTTTTCAGGTGATCCTTATCTCGATGGGCAAAGATTTGACTGACCTGGGTATCTGCCGTATGGGTCGCTATAGCAACCCTGTCTGTGATACAGTGTTGTACGCCTACTGAACTATACTTCATAACGGATTACAGGGAGAGACCATGACCACGAATACGGTAAAGCCCATCAAGTCCATGCAGCCACGAACAGCCGCAGCCTGGGTCCGCATTCCTGATGGCACAAAGGTTAAGCATCGGCATGAAGGACACATCGGATTCATTGATGGACTCACCGAGATTGTCAGCGGACCCAATCGGAACCCGGACGGGAAGACGCAATATCGTATGAATATCGGGGCGCCGGACCGGCAGCTCGTGACCGAAGGGGACTTATCTATTTTGATCGACGATGAAGACCTCGTCATCATACTGCGACAGAAAGCACCCTACCGCCGTGCGGTCACAGAATCGCTGCACAGCGTGCTGGCAGCGGATCGCTTCGTCAAGCCAACCTGATAACAGCCACGGCGCGCGACAAGCGCGACTGGCGGGAAACGTGCGATCAGCAGAATCACATCTTGTACGTCGCGCCCGTCTCGCTTGTCCCGCCCGTCGCACAAATCGGAGCCAACCATGACAGAAACTTGTTACTCCAAAGGCCAGAAAGTGATCTTGGTCACCAGCCAGATCAAGAATGGCAAATGGTCTTGTAAGTTTTCGATTCCAGGGTTCAACCACCTTGACCGTGGCCTGCAAGACCAGGATTCATCGAAAGGCTTCAAAACGGAATGGGAAGCAAGAACCAACGCGTTTCAACGCGCTAAGTTGCTGCTAACTGGAACACCGGACACGACGCAGGAACCCCTTCTGGAGAAAGCCTAACCCGCATGTTCCACAAGCCAGACTGGCAAGACATGCGCGACAGGCGCGATACACAGTTCCGGGTTCGAAGTCCTGAGTTCAAAGTTCTGAAGACCTCGAACCGTCAGCCTTCTCACTCGTCCCGCTTTTCTCGCTCTTCGCACAAGTCTCGCGAGCATCAAGCAAACAACAACATACGCCTCACGGGTGTTGGAAGTGCCGCAGTCGGCACTTGCCATCAAACCCGTTAGGCCCAGGTCCGGTGAACCTCGCTGACGTGCTCTAACCCGCCCACGGCGCTGATTTCCCACCGAACATCGTCCGGGATCGCGACCACACGCAACTCTGCTCCATGGCCATTCGCAGCCCCATTGAGTTCTTCTACGACTTGGACCAACTTCAAATCGTCGCGTGGAATCAATATTCCGCATTGATTGAGACTCGGTTCTTTCGGTGTCGCCGCCTCTGGCCAGTAGGCGCCGAGATCCGTCTCCTTGAGCGCGTCCTGCTGGCCCAACTCACGCAATCGTAGAAATGCCTGATGACTCACGGAAAAATTGCCGTAACTCTTATTGATCACAATCTTTTTCATGGACCGGTCCTTTCCTCTTCCTCGTCAACATTCTCGCTGTCTCCCTCTACATGTGCAGGCCTGTACATCAGGCCCATCCACTGCGCAATTGGTCACGCTACCTTCGCTGGATCCGCATAGGCATTTGTATAGTTCCCTGACCAATGGGAATAACGTCGATTAGCCCAGGTATTGACTTCACCATTTTGGATTGCGCCATAGCGTTTCACCAGCACAGCAGTGAACGTGGCCAGGCTCCCCTCGATCTCCAGAAGATCGGCATCCGTGATCTTCTCCCACTTCGCTTTGAGTGGCGCCTTCAGTTGGATCCAAAACGCTTTGAATTGTTCCTGATTCATGTTGCACTCCTTTCATACGTGACTGATTACAAATCTAAACATGGATGACAGAAGCATCCCATCGGTTGGAACGCACCACTGCGCTCGTTGGAGACACCAGTAATGGGCCACAGCACAGGCGGCGGCCAATGAGGACTCTGGCGTAGAAGCGGCGGAGACCAGGGAATCAGACGCACGGGAACGTGGGAGGGAGTGCGGTGCGAGAGATGGGACAGTCGGCGTGGCTCAGTACGTCATGGTCTACCCTACAGGCCACAGAGGGGAAGAGTCAATGAGCGGGAGCCAGGTCTCTCTGGTTGGTCTGGTTCATCTGGTTCATCAGGTTTGTTTCGTTCAACCAACACTCGAGACAGACCAGACAGACCAAATGAACAAGACAGACCGGCGGTTAGATATCTGAGATTTGCCAGTTGATCGGGGCCACCCCCGCATCGGCAAGATCTCGGTTGATCTGCGAGAAACACCGGCAACCGAAGAACTTTCTGACTGATAAGGGCGAGGGGTGGGCAGTCGCGATCACGGTATGGTGCGGTTGAGCGATCAACGTCCGCTTCTTCTGGGCCTCGCGCCCCCACAGCACAAAGACCACCCGCGTTTGCTTCTCCGCAACCAGTTCGATAATACGATCGGTGAATCGCTCCCAGCCTCGTCCCTGGTGCGAATTGGCCTGGCGCGCCCGGACCGTGAGGACCGTGTTGAGCATGAGGACGCCCTGCCTGGCCCAATGTTCCAGATATCCGTTATTGGGAATCCTGCATCCCACATCGTTATGGAGTTCCCGATAGATATTTCGCAACGAGAAGGGCAGCGGCCTGACGGTCGGCTGCACGGAGAAACAGAGGCCATGGGCATGACCGGGGGTCGGATAGGGATCCTGGCCCACAAGTAGCACACGGACCTGGTCATACGATGTAGCGGCTAATGCGTTGAAGATGTCCTTGCGGGCCGGCAGAATCGTCAGCCCGCCCACAAGTTCATTTTCAATAAACGCATCGAGCGCGCGATAATAAGGCTTGCGCGTCTCCTCTTTGAGCAAGGATCTCCAGACTGGTGGAATTGGAGGGAGCATAGAAGAAACAGATACCACAGAGCCGACGGTAATGCTTCTCCAAATTATTCATCACGCAGGCTCGCCCATGCTTTTTATCGTTTGTTGCACTGGGATATTATAGGGGTTCTGGACTTTTCTCATTCCCATTGGGCACGCGGGAGATGCCCATGTCCATTGTATTGGAGCATCCTGTATGGAGACCTATTACACCGTTCTTGAAATTCAAGATTCCGCGACTCTCGAAGAGGTCAAGGAAGCCTACCGACTCTTACTGCAAGTCTGGCATCCCGACCGCTTTCACCATAGTCCCACGCTCCTGGCAAAGGCTGAGCAAAAGTCCGGGAAAATTAATGTGGCCTTCGAGACACTCAGTGACCCTGTATTGAGACAACAGTATGACTCATGGCTCCGTGCCAACCATGGACGGAGTACGAAGGCTGTTGAACCTGTGACATGCCCTTCCTGTCATGCAAACTTACGCTCCGCTCCCGAGCAACATGAGACATGGGATGCTCACCAGCGGAAGACTGCCGCTGCAGCGGATCAAGAACATGAATCGTTGTCCCCTGCCAAAACGGCCATGGTGGCAATCGCCATACTTTTTATCGTGGTCATCGGATTTGCGCTGACGAAAAAATCGAAAGTGATTATTTCAAACAAACCTGCGCAGACAACCGAAACAGAGCCGCATTCACATACAGAACCATTAGCCATTGAAGAAGACCATGTTCACCAGGCCGCAGATCTGCATGATAGTCCTTCCAGCAGCGCTGCTCGAACGGATGAACGGGAGACATCTCTGGAAAAATCACCAACGGCAGAAACGCATCAGGAACGCTTGGATCGTCCTGAATTAACACAGCGACTCATGGCACAGGCCCCTAGACGCTCGCCGGCTTCCTCAGAGGAGACCATCTCAGCTGTAGACCTGCAACAACTGAAGACGCTGGCCGCCCAGGGCAATGCGTCGGCGCAGAACCGGCTTGGGGGGCTGTATTTCAGCGGGCAGGGCGTGCCGCAGAACTATACGACGGCCAAGGCATGGTATGAGAGAGCCGCAGCCCAGGGCAATGCATGGTCAAAGAACCAGCTCGGGCAGTTGGCTGCAGACGGACGGGGTGAACCGCAGGATTATAAGAAGGCGCGACAGTGGTGGGAACAGGCGGCAACCCAAGGTATTGGTATTGCGCAGGCGCAATACAACCTCGGACAACTGTATGCTACCGGGCGGGGTGTGGCACAGGACTATACTACGGCACGGGTATGGTACGAGAAGGCCGCCGCCCAGGGCAATGCGTGGGCGCAGGCTCAGCTTGGAGAGCTGTATGCCACGGGGCGAGGTGTCGCGCAGGACCATAAAACGGCCCGAGAATGGTTCGGAAAAGCTGCCGCCCAAGGCAACACATGGGCGCAGGCTCAGCTCGCGTTGTTGTAGTCACGGGTCCGGCGGCATTGCCTTCTTCGTCATTCACCATTGAACATTGCTCATTAATCATTGCTTCCCGGCCATCCCATATTCCCATTGAACATTCTTCCCTCCCATTTA
>CAZGYZ010000091.1:0-7323 GCA_964530675.1 uncultured Nitrospira sp.
GGTGGAGTTTTAAGACGTACATATAGCCGACCGTGACGGGGCTGCCGAACATTTCTCCGGTTCGGCCATCCATCAACATCGTTTGCCCGCTGGTCGGCAAGCCCGCCTTCTTCAGCAGTTCCTTGATCTCTGTTTCCGACGCTCCATCGAACACCGGACTCGCCACTTTAATTCCCAATGCCTTAGCCGCCCAACCCAGGTGAGTTTCTAAGATTTGACCGACATTCATACGTGACGGCACACCGAGCGGATTCAGTACAATTTCTACAGGCGTCCCATCCGGCAAGCAGGGCATATCTTCCTCGGGCAAGACCCGGGAAACTACGCCCTTGTTTCCATGCCGCCCGGCCATCTTGTCGCCGACCTGAATCTTGCGCTTCATCGACACATAAACCTTAACCAGCTTGATCACCCCGGGCGGAAGCTCATCGCCCCGCTTCAGGCGCCCAACCTTTTCGTCGTACAGAGTCTGAAGGATTTCGATCTGCTCCTTCGCTCGCCGCTCGACGTCTTCCAGCTCTTTTTGCTCGTCCGGATCGCTCAGAATGATGTAGCGGACGGTCTCATCCGGTAACCGCCTGAGAATCTCTACCGTCAGCTTGCCCTTCTTTTTCAGAATGACATCGCCGCTCTCAGGATCCATCAAGTCGCGGCCGACCACCTTCCCCAGCAGGAGCTTTCTGATCTTTTTCGTTTTTTCTTCGTCGATGATACGGAGCTCCTCGTGATGGTCGCGCTGGAGCTTCATCGCATCGTCGCTTTCGATGCTCTTGGACCGTTCGTCCTTATCGAGACCTTTGCGCGAGAAGATCTTCACATCGACGACGATGCCTTCGACGCCCGGCGGCACCGTAAGAGATGTGTCCTTCACATCGCCCGCCTTCTCACCGAAGATGGCCCGCAACAGTTTTTCTTCCGGCGTCAGCTGCGTTTCGCCTTTCGGCGTCACCTTCCCGACCAGAATATTTCCAGGCTTTACTTCAGCCCCGATACGGATAATCCCGCTCTCATCGAGATCGCGAAGCGCTTCTTCTCCGACGTTCGGGATATCGCGCGTAATGTCCTCTTTCCCCAACTTCGTATCCCGGGCCTCCACCTCGAACTCCTCAATGTGAATCGAGGTAAACGCATCCTCCCGTACCAACTTTTCACTCAAGAGAATGGCGTCTTCGAAGTTGTAACCGCCCCAGGGCATGAAGGCGACGAGAATATTCTTCCCTAATGCCAGCTCACCGTGATCGATAGCGGGACCATCGGCCAAGACCTGTCCCACTTTCACCGGCTGCCCAAGCCGCACCACCGGTGTCTGCGTGATGGTCGTGCTCTGGTTCGACCGTTGGAACTTAATCAGATCGTACACGTCCAAGCCTGCATCGTTCCGCTTCCGGCCTTCTCTCGAATCGGCGCGCACGACGATCCTTGTGGCATCCACACTTTCCACGACACCGGCACGCTTGGCCTGCACGACATAGCCCGAATCACGCGCAACTACGGTTTCCATTCCCGTGCCGACCAGCGGAGCCTCTGACTTGAGCAGCGGCACAGCTTGACGCTGCATGTTCGATCCCATCAAGGCACGGTTAGCATCGTCATGTTCCAAAAACGGCACCAAGGCCGTAGCCACGCTCACCACCTGCTTTGGCGACACGTCCATGTATTCGATCTTGTCCGAGGTGGCGGTCACGAAATCCCCGGCCGATCGCGCCGAGATGTTTTCGGACGACAGGCGGCCGGAAGCATCCACTTTCGAGTTCGCCTGCGCAATGATGTATTTGTCCCCTTCGATCGCCGATAGAAACTCGATCTCGTCTGTGACACGCCCCTTCACCACTTTGCGATAAGGCGCCTCGATAAACCCGAACTTATTGATGCGCGCATAGGTCGCCAGTGACGTAATCAAGCCGATGTTCGGGCCTTCCGGCGTTTCAATCGGACAAATACGGCTGTAATGCGAAGGATGAACGTCGCGAACTTCGAACCCCGCCCGCTCCCTGGTCAACCCGCCGGGACCGAGCGCGGAAAGCCGCCGTTTGTGGGTAATTTCCGCGAGCGGATTCGTTTGGTCCATGAACTGCGACAACTGGCTGCTGCTGAAGAACTCTTTCACTGCGGCGACGACGGGTTTCGCATTGATCAAATCATGCGGCAACACCGTCTCCATATCCAGCAGGTTCATCCGCTCCTTGATGCTGCGCTCCATACGGACCAGACCAAGCCGGAACTGGTTTTCCAGCAACTCGCCGACCGAGCGGACACGACGATTGCCCAGGTGATCGATGTCGTCGATTTCGCCCTTGCCCAATTTTAAATTGACGAGATAGCGGATGACCTCGACCATGTCCTGCGCTGTCAACGTCCGCTGTTCCAACGGCAGATCCAAGCCCAACTTCTTGTTCAACTTCAGGCGTCCGACCGGCGAAAGGTCGTACCGCTTGGAGTTCGTAAATAAATTGTCGAAGAGCGCCCGTGCCGTATCGACTGAGGGCGTTTCTCCCGGCCGTAAGCGGCGATAGATCTCGACCATCGCTTCCTCTTTTGAGGTGGTCTTGTCCATCTCAAGCGTATCCAGGATTACCGGCGTCGACGTGACCGTATCGAAATAGATCGCCTTGAACTCTTCAATGTCGCTCTCGAGCAGCGCCTCGATGATCTCAGCGGTGAGCCGCTGATTTCTTTCGGCAATCTTGTTTTTCTTTGTATCCACCAGTTCAGTCAGGGACGCACGCCCGACCAACTCGCTCGGCGAAAGCGGGATTTCCTTTACGCCAGCTGCTTTCAGCTTCGCAATGATCCCCTTCGTCAGCTTGGCGCCTTCCCGTACCAGCGCCTCCTTACCACCCTTATCCAAGACTTCCGCCGAGCAGCGCAGACCATGATGAATTTCAGGGTCGAGCTTTCGGAGCATCTTCCCCTTGACGACCCGAATCTCTTCGACCGGGTAATACATCTTGAGCAAGTCGTCGCCTGTAAATCCGAACGCCTTCAAGAGAATGGTCGTCGGCATTTTCCGGCGACGGTCGATGCGCACATAGAGAATATCGCGGGCGTCGAACTCGAAGTCCAGCCACGATCCGCGATAGGGAATGATCCTGGCGGAATACAGCACCTTGCCGCTGGAGTGCGTCCGACCCTTATCGTGTGTGAAGGATGCGCCGGGAGAACGATGCAACTGGCTCACCACCACACGCTCTGTGCCATTGACAATGAAGGTTCCCCGCTCCGTCATAAGGGGCAGTTCGCCGACATAGACTTCCTGCTCACGGACATCGAGTACCTTCTTCTTGGAACCCTTATCTTCCTTGTCGAACACGACCAAGCGCACCCGAAGTTTCAGCGGAACGGCAAAGGTCATCCCCTGTTCAAGGCATTCCCGCTCATCGTACTTGGGAGTGCCGAGCGTATAACTCGTAAACTCCAAGACGGCCGTATTGTTGTAATCCGGAATAGGAAACACACTCGCGAGAGCCGCCTGGAGCCCATGATCTTTGCGACGCTCCGGCTCGACCTCCCGCTGAAGGAACTCTTCATAGGAGCGCTTTTGAATCTCGATAAGATCAGGAATCTCGATGCTGCTGAGAATGCGCCCGTAATCTTTCCGTTCGATGAACTCTTGCAGAGTCGTTTCGGACATTCGCTCTCCTCCACGCTAGTCGGTCAGTGAATAGGGGCCGACGGCCAACGGTCACTAGTCAATGGTGCGGACCACAGGAACCGACTTCCGACGATTGACCAATGACCGTTGACGAATGACGTTCCTACTTGATCTCGACCTTGGCGCCGCTTTCTTCGAGCTTCTTCTTCATGGTGTCGCATTCTTCCTTCGTGACACCGGTCTTCACGGGCTTTGGGGCGCCTTCGACCAGATCCTTCGCTTCCTTCAAACCGAGGCTGGTGAGTTCGCGAACCACCTTGATGACTTGGATTTTCTTGTCCGCCGGAGCAGACACGAGCACGACGTCGAACGCTGTCTTCTCTTCGACTGCAGCGGCTGCGCCCCCACCACCAGCAGGAGCGGCGGCAGCGACCGGAGCAGCGGCAGTGACCCCGAATCGGGTCTCCAGCCCCTTCACGAGTTCCGCCAAATCGAGCACACTCATCGTCTCGATGGCCTTGATCAATTCTTCCTGTGACAATTTTGCCGTTGTCGTTGACATATCCCCTTCTCCTTTTCGTTTATCCCCAATGGCTGCAATTACTCTCACGAATTTTGACAAGACCGCACTGAGCGTATACACGAGTCCACGCGCCGGCCCCTGCATGGCCGACAATAACATGGCAATGAGAACTTCCTTCTTCGGCAACTTGGCAACAGCCGCCAATTCAGCCGGCTGCACCACCTTGCCCTCCAACACACCGATGGTGATCTTAATCTTCTGTTCGCGCTTCTCTGCCAGAATAAAATCCCGAAGGATCTTGGCCGGGAGCACCGGATCGTCATACCCGATGACCAGCCCCGTTGGTCCCTTCAGATACGTCTTCAGCCCGGAAAGGATCGTACCCTCCGAGGCACGGACGGCCAACGTATTCTTGACGACCATATATTCGGCTTTGGCCCCTCGCAATTGCTTACGCAGCTCCGTGACCTGGTTGACGGAGAGCCCCGCACTTTCGGTGACAATGGCAAGCCGTGCACGTCCGAATGTCTCCGTCAATTCCACGACCGCTGTCGCTTTCTCGTCCTTATTCATAATCGAACCCTTCCCCTTCCGCGCGGCAACACTCCGACTAACTCCATTCTTTGGCTAACGCAATGGCGTCAAGCTTCACGCCAGGCCCCATCGTGCTCGAGAGAGTCGCGCTCATCAGATAGCGTCCTTTGCATGAGGCAGGCTTTGCCTTGATCACCGCCTCAATAACTGCCGAAGCGTTGGCATAGAGCTGCTCAGGCTGAAACGACACTTTGCCGACAGGCACTTGAACGATTCCGGCTTTTTCAACCTTGTACTCCACACGGCCCTTCCGAATCTCCGACACAGCCTTACCGACATCGAAGGTGACGGTCCCGGTCTTCGGATTCGGCATGAGACCCCGAGGCCCCAGCGCCTTTCCGAGCTTCCCGACGGCCGCCATGAGGTCCGGCGTCGAGATGGCGCAATCAAAGTCCAGCCATCCGCCCTTGATCTTTTCCATCAAGTCATCGGACCCGACATAATCGGCGCCGGCTTGCCGCGCCTCCTGCTCCTTCTCCCCCTTGGCAAAGACCAACACGCGAATCTTCTTCCCCGTGCCATGCGGCAGCGAGGTCGTACCGCGCACCATTTGATCCGCCCGCTTCGGATCGACGCCTAACCGAAGCGCCAAATCGACGGACTCATCGAACTTCGTGTAGGCCGACCGCTTCACCGCGTCGACCGCGTCGCGCAACGCGTAGGCCCGAGGCTCAAGCTTTTCTACCGCCGCTCTCATCTTCTTTCCCATTTCCGTTCCCCTTCTACACCATCGCAAGTTCTGGATTAGGCAGGGCTGCCAGAGCCTACCGCCTCACCCTTGAACCACCACTCCCATACTACGCGCCGTCCCTTCAATGATCTTGATCGCCCCCTCGAGATCAACGGCATTGAGATCCGTCATTTTCTTTTGCGCGATCTCACGCAACTGCACCTTCGTGATCTTCCCAACCTTGTCTTTCTGGGGAACGCCTGATCCCTTTATGATCCCCGCCGCCTTCTTCAAGAGATCGGACGCCGGCGGAGTTTTCATCACGAAGGTAAACGACCGGTCCTTATAGACCGTAATGACGACAGGAATGATGCTATCGCCCTCTTTCTGTGTTTTTGCGTTGAACTGTTTGCAAAACTCCATGATGTTGACGCCGTGCTGTCCCAGCGACGGCCCGACCGGGGGCGCAGGATTGGCTTTCCCAGCCGGAATTTGCAACTTGATCTGTGCCGATACTTCCTTCGCCATGTGCTACCCCTCTGAATGTTGAATGATGAATGTTAAATGAGAAATTTCCTGAACGTTTTTTCTTTCACTCAACATTCAACATTGACCATTAAACATTTCTAGATCCGTTCCACTTGCAAAAACCCAAGCTCCACAGGAGTGGAACGGCCAAAAATACTGACCAGAACTTTAAGCCGGCTGTGGTCCTGAGCCACCTCGTCCACCACGCCGTTAAAGCCAAGAAACGGACCATCGATAATCCGCACATTATCCGTCTTGATGAATTTGACCTGTTCGCGCGGCCCGGATGCTCCCGCATCGACTTGCTTCAGTAGCGACTCGACTTCCTCCATCGATAGGGGTGTGGGCTGCGCGCCACCACCGACAAATCCCGTGACCTTCGGCGTCTCCTTGATCATCTGCAAGGTCTCATCGATAAGCGGGGACTCTAACTCCACAATCACATATCCGGGGAAAAACTTCCGTCGAGACGTTCGGCGCTTGCCGTCCTTGATCTCAATCACATCCTCCGTCGGCACGAGTACCTGTCCCAACTTCTCGACCAATCCCATTTGATTGGCCCGTTCGAGCAAGCTGGTCTTCACCCGCCCCTCAAAGCCTGCGTAGGTATGAATGACGTACCAATTTTTTGCCATGCCCTACCCTCGGATCATCGGTTGATATGCGCCGTGCAGCGGCTCTCACTTCCAGATATCTGACTCACAGAATCTTGCTCACTACCCATACGAGAACCGAATCGACAGCCGACAGATACAGGGACATGATGATGCAAAAAACAATGACCACCGTCGTGGACCCGATCGTTTCGGCCCGGGTCGGAAACGAGACTTTCTTCAACTCCCCGCTTACATCGCTGAAGAACTCTCGAATGGAATTGGTAAACCTTGTAAACATACTCACCCCCTCAGCTCACCCAACTTCCCCGCTTCTGCTACCGGCCTACTCTCGATCCCGCCACCAATATCGAGCCTGACCCATCCGCTACACAGCGCTTGGCAGGGGCACTAGGATTTGAACCTAGACTCTCGGTTTTGGAGACCGATGTGCTAGCCATTGACACCATGCCCCTACGACGGCTGGCGGCCCAGCCATTGTGCCGGCAGCCCAGCCTACTTCACTTCCTTATGGGCATTGTGTTTCCGGCAAAACTTGCAGAACTTATTCCGCTCCAGCCGATCCGGGTCGTTCTTCTTATTCTTCATGGTGGAATAGTTCCGCTGCTTGCAGATCGTGCATGCCAAATCGATGATCTCTCGCATCTTCTTATTCGTGAGGCGTAAGGCGTGAAGCGTGAAGCGATGGCCGACCGCCTGCCATCATCTCCTTACCCCTTATCCCTTACCCCTCACGCTCCCTAATGAATTACGCCAGAATTTCGGTGACGACACCGGAGCCGACGGTCTTGCCGCCCTCGCG
>CAZGYZ010000092.1:0-7234 GCA_964530675.1 uncultured Nitrospira sp.
ATAACCTGATATACGAGGAAAATGTTACTTGAACCCTTACCTACATAAAGGGCTTGAACATCGAAGGGTAAACAGTAATAACCTGTCCAAAGTATGAGATTTGCGGGACTTGGAAAGTAGCCAGTCTCCAGGACTTTAGACTTTTTAACTGCCTCGACCCGAATTTCTCGATCAGGATAAGCGGGCTCTGCCCCTTGATACTCCCCCAATAGTTTATCGGTTATTTTCCATCCACTAAGTATCGATCCTTTGACAACTTTAACAGCCGTGCGACCTCCACAGGCGAACTGTTCTGAGGGTGAACCTAAATAAATACTGGTGAATTGAGCACTGAATGGCAAGTCTGCTAATTTTTGGTCATCAAACGCGCTTTGCACGTTGCGATTGTACCCAGGATCTAGCGCTAGATCCCTTCCGCCCTGGTGCTTACAGCCCTCTGGAATCCATATCGCAAACTTCAAGTTATAAATAGGGTGGTAGCCGCCTGGTTCATTTGTTATGTCCTCGGCTCCGAATGGAATTTTCCCAAGGTTCGTAGATGATAGGTCTGGAACTTTGTGGTTCGTTTCTAACTTGAGGGCTACCGATAGACCAAGCGGAGTATTTAGGTGGACTTCTTTAACAAGGAAGGGCAACTTGCTGCATGCGAATAAAGAAGAGGTAAGGAGGCACAATAGAAATACTAACACCAATCTTCTCATCGGGCATATGTGTAGGCCTCTTCTATGGTCTTCTTGTCAACCGTCTCTTATGGCTCTAACCTCGCCACGCTCAACGCCTTCACCACATCAGGATAGCTCAACCGCTCCAACCCATCTCTCAGCACCTTCAGGTCGATCAACTCCAGATGTCGTACTCTGAGTATGCCGCTGGCAGCTATTCACCGAGAGATTGAAACGTTCGTGAAACTTCTCCGCCATAGTGTGCCCAAGATTGGGACCGCGAGGAGCCTTATACCGCCTACCGCCACCCTCCGTCACCTAATGAAGTAATAAGAAACCCCTTGTAACCATTGAAGATTACAAGGGGTCTCTCGTTGCGGTCCGGTTTAGGAAACCGCTGCTCTATCCAACTGAGCTACGGGGGCGTGGCTTGACTGTAGCCTACTCAAGGGTGGATTGGGAGCGGAGATTGAACGGAAAGATACATTGTGACCCGCCCATTCTTTTTGACGTCAATGAAGTACAGCCGGATCGACGAATTCGTGCCTGGGTTACTCGCGAAAAACTTATCGGTCTTGACATACAACTCTGTGTCAGAGTCCTCATCGAGATTCGTTCCGGTCCAACCATTCGGCAAGCTGTTGCGCAATCGATTAATGATATCCTCTGCCGATTTTTCGGCTTCTGCCCTGTCTGAAAACTTGTAGGTACAGTTCCACCTCGCCCCATCGGAACCGTCCTTGTCCCTCACCAGGCATTCCTTGGCGCCGGCGAAGGAAACTGTTGATCGCCATGTTGTCCCGGTACTATCGACGGCTTTATGCCCTGTGCGTAACGTCTCGAAGTCTCCAGAGGATGCCATAAGAACGGCGTGAACCACTTTGCGGTCATCTTTCTCAACCGGGCCAATTGCAACCTGAGGGTTGTCAGGCGGGCAACCCTTCCCGGTGCAAGTGATCCGATACATCGTCTGCTTCCACTTTATCTTTGAGCGAAATCGTTCAAAGCCGATCTCATATTGGCCGGTGTTTTCTCCTGACATGTCCATGTTCGGCTGGTAGGGGTTCGCGATCCAAAGGAAACGGTCGTCTTCGAAAGGGAAAGGATCGTTCACGGTCAGCATCAGGGCGCCGGAGCTATCGTTATAGCCAACGATGAGGGCCATATGTTGAGAGATTCCATCTATCTTGAACCCGGACGGGGACACTTCGGCAATAATAGGACGGCCCTCATCGATCTCTTTTTTCACTTCCAGTTCTGAAAGGCTGCCGGCCTTCGATTGAACTGTCAGCTCGATATCTCCGGCGGTACCGCCCGTCTTAGCCTTTACAGGATACTGTTCAAGCATTCGAACCATAGCGACTTCATCGCCGACAGGGAGATCGCATTCAGAGCAATTCGGTGTCCCCATGCATAGCTTTCTCTCCTGCACAATCCCACACTGATAGTCTGTCCGATGAACAGCCGGTACGTAGTAGTATTTGAAGACCATTTCTCCAACGGCTGCCCAATTCCAGCTAGGACGCTCCTGAAATACCGGAGGAATATGTAATATAGCCTCCGCCGCCATGGCCGGGACGACCGGTGTCGACAGGGCAAGGAATAGCCCGACCCCGAATGCCATCATCCTGTGTTTCGCCGATGTCCTCTCATTCATTTTTGATATCTCTTACTCAAGTCCCGAGCTCCTACGTTAACATATCGAGTTCTTGCCGGCATGGACACATCGTAGGGAAGCTCATTCTAAAAGGGTACTCTACCCGGCGCAAGGGACGGACTACAGGAGGCTGGGCACCGGACATCCGACGCGTACTCGGATCGTACGTGAGGAGCCGATGCGCGAGCCTGCCGTCAGAAGGCTCGTCGTAGGGCAGCTGGGTGATGGCCACAGAGAATCGCTCGTGACTCATGCGAGCTAGCGAGAAGTAGCAGTCCTGTCCGATGAGGCAGCGAGTAGGTCTTTCTTTGGAGGGATCTGCGTGAGCAGATCGGCCCGAATATGAAAAACGCCTGGGATCCGTTGACCCATGGCGTAGGCCAACCCATTAGCATGACTCCCGACCGAGAGCTTCCCTGCAGTTTTTCCATTCCTTCCCGTGGCGATAAATTCCGCTGCAGGTTCCACGAGGCCGTAGGGGGCCAATGGCCCAGCCTGTTTGGTCACGCGTTCCTCGGCAGGAACATTGGCGACACGGCTGACAAACAAGTCGGTGGCCTGTTGGTCCAATTTCTCAGCCGGCTGATCTTCCAAAACCCACTCGTTCTGTTGGTTGATCAGGACATATTGTTCGGTCGGCGTCTTGATGGAGAGCATAGCGATGTCGGTGTAGTCGATGCCGAGCAGCCGCTTGTCTTGAAAGTTAAACAATTCCTTGGTCAGGTCTCTGATCGCGATGGGATTGATGCGATAGAGGGGCCCATTGGGACTTGTTTCCGCAATGGCTTCGCCACTGGCCGGATCCGGCTGGTACAGCTTGACTGTCTGGTCGCCACCGGCCGTATGGATGACGACTTTCACTTTCGGCACGGTGAGTGTTTGGGCCACGGCATCCCGTTCCGGCCCCGGATCGACGATGCCCATCGCTTTGAGGTCTTCAAGCCTGAACAGCAAGGCGCGCACTTCTGTTTGATCGGCTTCTGCCTCAATCGGGTAACGGAGCTTCCATTTACTCTTCGGCTTTTCCTGTCCCTGATAGAGGACAATTTCGGTGGTTGCATAGGTCAGACGGATCCGTTCGACATCGCCCTGTGACATATGCAAGAGATCCTTGCGTCGAAAGGTCATCAAGGTCTTATTCACGAAATCTTTGGGTGCCAGATTGGTCAGTAGGATCTTTCCGTCCGACCCACGAAGGACATAGAGGGTGGAAGAGAGGGGGCCACTATCTCCGATAGAGAAGGTCTCCCGCGCAGCGCCGGCTTCGACGGTGATGGTTGTCACCGGGTTATCGAGTCCAAAGGGAGCAAGATTGGTCGGACGGTCCTCGACGACTCGGGCCACAGTGCCTGTGACCAAGGCCCGGATGAGATTCTGTACCTCCCGCTGATCGGCGTCGGTTTTGAGAGGCGCGGTCAAGACCCAGCCCTTCTCAGAAGTCCGAGCAAAGACGAGTTCCTGCCGATCAGATTTGACCGTGAGCCCTGAGAGGGCTTCCTGGTCAAAAACCAATACCTTCTTTTCGGTGGTGTCTTGCCGCTCCTGCGACTCCTTCTTCGGAAATTCGACTGCATAGAGGTACAGGCCGAGTCCGGCCAATAGAAACACCATGACGAGTGTCGGCCAATATCGCATAGGGCTAGAGGCGCCGGCGTTTGCGCCATACCATAATGCCGGAGAAAAGCATGGCGGCAGGCAGGAGGACGACTTGCAGATAAAGCAGTGTTCGCTCCTCTAACGGGTTGGGTATAAACGGCCGTAGCGCGGAATCCTTCGGGGTAATTGCCATCATGTTCCGTTCTTCAGCCAGCCACCCGGTTGCGTGGAGGAAGAAGTCACTATTGCCGGGAAAGTTTACAAAGGCATTGGTTGCAAACGTGGAATTGCCGATGACGACGATCGCCGGGCGAGGCTTGCCTTCCTCCGGTGCGACCTTTGGCGCGAGGGCCGCGGCCATCGGCAAGGGGCCCTTGATGTCTTCCTTTTCATCGAGGTTGACGACGCGGCCCTTCAGGTCGGTTTCTGCCCAGCTGTTCGGCGACGTACGGGCAAGCGGCACATAGTCCCACGCGCTACCTGCCTGTTCATCGAAGGTGATATGGCGAGCGAGGGGAAACAGCACGGCGGCGGAAAGATCCTGCGTAATTTCATGTTCGGTAAACGTGCGGACAAGCAGAGACGTCAGGTCGCCTTGCGCTAATCGATCCTGGAGATCGACCAAGGCCCCAGGACCGACCCCTAAGCCCCACCGCTTGAGCAGAGGATTCAGATCGGCCTGTGTATCCGGGTCGATGAGCAGCAGAAGATGGCCGCCCTTTTCCACATAAGCATGAATCCGTTCCTGCTCCTCGGTGATCACCGGTCTGCGAGGGCCGGCTACGACGAGGATGGCGGTGTGATCCGGCACAGCTGTTTCTTTCAGTAAGCTGAGCGTGCCGACATCGTAGCCCTGCTTGATCAAGATCTCTCTGGCGGCAAAGAGTCCGGTCCGCTCCCGATCGTCGAGGCTCGGTTCCCCGTGCCCTTCGAGAAAGAGCACGCGTTTCTTGCTGTCTTGGGACACACGAATCAGTGCCCCTGTCAGTTCCACTTCCGAGGGAGCGGTGACCCGAACAGTTTGTCCGGCACTTTCAAAAATGGCCGTGTCGGTTCTTGAAATGCCATATTGTTGAGCGATTTTCGGCTGCCGTTCCGGGTCGACAAACTCCACGGAAATCTTCGAGCTGGCTTGCCGATAACTATCGAGCCGTTCTTTATAGGGTTGGTAGCCTGGGTCCTTTTCTCTGGTGAAGACCGTGACCGTCACCGCACGCGGGAGACTCCGGAGCACGCGATGCGTTTGCGGGGAGAGGGAGAAGTTTTGGTTCTCTGATAGGTCCCAACGAATGGAGTGACGGGCAGCCAGAAAATTGACGATCATGAGAATTGCGACAAAGAGAAAGATCATCAAGATGCTGTTCGCGCCTATACGAGTAGAGCGGCGGGCAGAAAAGGCTTTCAACCCGCTGAAATGAACGGCAACAAAGATCATGAGGCAGAGGAGGGCCGCGACTTCCAGGAGGGTGGCGATCCAGAGCTTCTCCGGGACAAGACTATAGCCGATCGCTCCGGCCACAGCCAAAACCACTCCGATCACACCAAGTGGAATCGCCTTGAGGTTCATTTCCACCGCGCCGAGTCCACAACTCGGTGAGACAAAAAGAGCATTAGGACCAGGCTGCTGAAAAAGTATACGAGATCTTTCGTATCGACCAGCCCTCGCACCAAGTGATCATAGTGCTCCATGAAAGACAGGTACGAGACGACCTGCCCGACGACCGTATCCCCTAACAATGCGCCCAAGCCAGAAAGGAGCCATAGGACTAATAGCAGGCCGATACTCACAAAAGCGGCAACGATCTGATTTTCGGTCAGTGCCGAGGCCAGTACGCCGACGGAGAGAAAGAGGGCGCCGAGTAAGACAAGTCCAAGATAACCGGTCAGCACAGGGTACCAATCGAAATCGCTGAAGAGCGCGAGCATAAGCGGCATGAGGCCGGTCAGCCCGAGTAAGCTCAAAAACACAAGGAATACGCTCATGAACTTGCCGGCCACGATTTCGTTGATGCCGATCGGAGAGGTCAGCAAGAATTCGAAGGTGCGGAGTTTACGCTCTTCGGCGAAGAGCCTCATCGTCAGGATCGGCAGGATAATCAGAAGAATAAACCGCATGCTGGCAAACAGATTCCGGAAGACCAAATCATTCAGATTGAGCTGGGCGCTTCCCTGTACCTGCATCAGCTGAATCGCCTGGGCTCCGGCAAAGACTAGGTAGAGATAGGCCAGCAATCCCACGATCAAAAGAAACACAGCTCCCACGACATAGACCACGGGCGAGACAAAGTACGAGCGCAGTTCCTTGGCAATGATGGCTTGAACTGGCGTCATACCGGCTGTCCTGCAGATTCTACTGAAGCGGCGACGGTGTCCGGCCCGAGGCCTTCCTCATGCCTGGTCAGCTGGAGGAACACATCTTCCAAGGTCATGGAAATGGCTTTGAGTTCAAGCAACCCCCACCCACTGGTGACCGCCATGCGGGCCACCTCTTCCCGCACGTCCCGGCCAAGTTCACATTCCAGGAGAAAGACGCCTGGGGCGCCGCTGGTGAAGACGTTCTGAACCCCCGACATTCCCTTTAAGCGACTGCCGGTATCTACGACGGGAGATTTGAGGGTGAGCGAGATCTTTTCGGACTGTCGCAAGCGCGCAGAGAGTTGTTCGGGCGTATCTTCGGCCACAATGCGCCCGCCGCTGATAATCACGACGCGCTGGCAGACGGCGGTGGCTTCAGGAAGGATGTGGGTGCTCAAGATGACGGAATGGGACCCGGCCAGGTTCTTGATCAACTCTCGGATCTCGATAATCTGTTTGGGATCGAGACCGACGGTCGGTTCATCCAGAATTAAGATCGGAGGGTCGTGCAGCAGCGCTTGGGCCAAGCCGACACGTTGGCGATATCCGCGCGACAGGTTCCCGATCAACCGGTGGTGCACCGTGCCAAGTCCGAGCCGTTCGATTTCACGCCGTATGGACGCAGTGAGTATTTTCCCACTCAGACCACGGAGACGGCCCACGAACTGAAGATACTCTGTAACCGTCAACTCCTGGTAAACCGGCGGAGTTTCAGGCAAATAGCCAATTCGACGTTTCACCTCCATCGGCTGGTCTGCACAGTCGAATCCCGCCACCCGTGCGATGCCTTCGGTGGCCGGCATAAAACAGGTCAGAATACGCATGGTGGTGGTTTTCCCAGCTCCATTCGGCCCCAGGAACGCCAACACCTCACCCTTGGCAACGGAGAAACTGACGCGATCGAGGGCGGTATGTTGTCCATACCGCTTCGTGATCTGCTGGACTTCAATCATATGTGGTGATT
>CAZGYZ010000093.1:0-7201 GCA_964530675.1 uncultured Nitrospira sp.
CGTCCAACGAGGGCCTTCGGAGGCCGCGCGTTGCGCGAGCACAGAAGATCATCAGCCTCCATCCCTCTCAATTTTTCATCTTGATCCCACCTCCCTACCCGTATAGAATGGCCCAACTTTTCAGGCAGTTAGCTTCGACAGGATCTGCACCACCCTACGGTTTTCCCCCCACACGTACTTTTGATGGGTTGAAGCCAAGGGGAACCGTGTGACATAAAAGGCCCTTACCTATAGAAGGAGTAACCTGTGAGCGACTCAGTGATCATTACGTTTGCGCTGGTAGCGGCTGTGACCGGTATTGCCTACGGCCTGTACCTGGCCATGTGGGTATTCAAGCTCGATGCCGGGAACCAAAAAATGCAGGATATTGCAAAGGCCATCCAGGAAGGCGCGAGCGCCTACCTGAATCGTCAGTACAAGACCGTCGGTGTCGTTGCCGCCGTGTTATTCGCCTTGTTGTGGGGGGCGGGGGCTGTCTCCGATAAATTCGGTTTACTGACCGCGGTGGGATTTTTGATCGGCGCCGGCGCATCGTCGCTGGCCGGATATGTGGGCATGGTGATTGCGGTGCGGGCGAATGTGAGGACGGCCCAGGCTGCCCATAATGGGATGAATGCCGCGCTGACCGTGGCGTTTCGTGGCGGCGCCGTGACAGGGCTTCTGTTGATCGGCTTGGGCTTGTTGGCCATCACTATCTTCTACACGTTGGCCGCGCAGTTTGCGGGCCAGGAGAAGGCAATTCATGCCTTGCTGAGTCTTGGGTTCGGCGGGAGTTTGATCTCGGTATTTGCCCGTGTGGGCGGCGGTATCTATACAAAAGCAGCCGACGTCGGCGCAGACCTCGTCGGAAAAGTCGAAGCGGGGATTCCTGAAGATGACCCTCGTAACCCAGCCGTGATCGCGGACAACGTGGGCGACAATGTCGGCGACTGTGCCGGTATGGCTGCGGACCTCTTTGAGACCTATGCGGTGACGACGGTGGCGGCGATGGTTTTGGCTTTCACGCTATTCAAGGGGGTCAGCGCACCAATTCTGTATCCGCTCGCCCTCGGGGGCGTCACGATCTTCGCGACAATCATCGGTATTTTCTTCGTAAAGGTGGGCCAGGGCGGTGAGATCATGACGGCGCTCTACAAGGGCCTGTTTGTGGCGGGTGGCATCGCTGCGGTGGCATTTTTCCCCGTGACGACCACGATCATGGATGGTGTCGGCGGCGTGAGCGGGGTGAGCTACTACCTTGCGGCGTTGATCGGCTTGGCCGTGACCCTCGCACTTGTCTTTATTACCGATTACTACACCTCCAAGAGCTATAAGCCGGTGAAGGCTATTGCCAAGGCCAGTGAAACGGGCCATGCGACCAACATCATTGCCGGACTGGCGGTTGGAATGGAAGCGACCGCTTGGCCGGTTGTGGTGATCGGAGCCGCGATTCTTGGGAGCTATTGGATCTGCGGCGGCGCGGCATCGGGCGGCTTATACGGCGTAGCCGTGGCGGCGGTGTCGATGTTGTCGATGGCCGGTATTGTGGTGGCGATCGATGCATTCGGTCCAATCACAGACAACGCCGGCGGTATTGCGGAGATGGCTCACCTCGGTAAAGAGGTGCGGGACATCACCGATCCATTGGATGCAGTCGGCAACACGACGAAGGCGGTGACCAAGGGCTACGCGATTGGATCAGCCGGTCTTGCGGCGGTGGTGCTCTTTGCCGAATATGCGCGGGAGGTGGCAAAAGGGAGCGGGGCGAGCACATTCGACCTTTCCAATCCTTCCGTCCTGGTCGGACTCTTCTTGGGAGGGATGCTGCCCTTTATCTTCGGAGCCCTCTGTATGAAAGCGGTGGGGGAAGCAGCCGGTCTCGTGGTGGAAGAAGTGCGCAGGCAATTCCGGACGATCAAAGGAATCATGGAAGGAACCGGCAAGCCGGAATATGGAACCTGTGTGGATATTGTGACGCAGGCGGCGATCAAGAAGATGATGGTGCCGGGATTGATTCCGGTCATCTCGCCGATTGTGGTCGGTGTGATTCTTGGGCCGCAGGCATTGGGCGGCATGCTCGTCGGCAGTATCGTCACCGGTCTGTTCGTCGCCATCTCAATGACGAGCGGCGGCGGCGCCTGGGATAATGCCAAGAAATATATTGAAGAACAGGGCAAGAAGGGGACGGATACCCACAAGGCAGCAGTGACGGGAGACACGGTTGGCGATCCCTATAAGGATACAGCCGGTCCGGCAATCAATCCGATGATCAAGGTTATCAACATTGTAGCGCTCTTGATCGTTTCGCTGCTTGTTGGGTAGGGAGAATATGGAAGCGATCAGTATTCAGCACCGCGCTAATCGCTGAACGCTGACGGCTGAGAGCTAATGACTAATGCTGTTTCATGTTTCTATGCTGGCCTTGACGGCTAAAAGAATCGTGGAGTATGGTGATCGTACGGGATCACGCTGGTGGCTGACCCATGAGAGTATCCCAGAATCACGGGAGGTGCTCGGATGGAGAAACAAGAGCGCAAGCAGGAACCCAGGCGGGAGCCTCAGGGCAAGGAAGAGGTCAAGGCCAATCCGAAGGTCGTCGAGGCCGGCAAGAAGTTGAAAGAAGACATCGATAAACTGGTCGATGAAATCGACGACGTGCTCGAAACGAACGCCGAAGAATTCGTCAAGAACTACGTGCAAAAAGGGGGGGAGTAGCGCCAGTAGTCGAGCGGACCTACTCCCTTCTTTTCCCCCTCTCTCCCACTCCGGTATTCCCGCAGGCTGCTGAAACAAATAGGCTGGTTGCTCTGGTTTGTTTGGTCTATTTGGTTTGTTTAGTTGAACGAAACTAACCGGATGAACAAAACAAACCAAATGAACCAGATCAACCCGTCCAGCCGGTTTGACAACGCGGGGCTTAAGGACTAGTATCCCTTTAATTCTCAGATAGTTAGCTTCAAATCCTCAAGAGGCCCACATGAAGTCCAGGCTCTGGGTCTTCCGTGATATCAATCTATTTCAGCGGGCTTCGTTAGCTCAGGCCCTCTCAATTTCTCCAGCCACTGCATCGTTGTTTTTGGCCCGAGGTGTGACTACACCGGATGAGGCTACGTCATGGCTGTCGATGCAGACGCCGCACGATCCGTTCTTGATTCCTGATATGGAGCAGGCGGTTGAACGGCTACATCGTGCTGTGACGACTCAGGAGCCGATCTGTTTTTACGGTGATTACGATGTCGATGGAATTACGGCAACCAGCGTTTACCTGTCGTTCTTTGGCGGGTTAGGCGCACGGGTTCGGGCTTATGTTCCACATCGTCTCCGCGAAGGCTACGGTCTCAACCTCGGCGCTGTGCAACGCCTGTATGATGAGGGTATCTCATTGTTGGTGACGTCCGATTGCGGCACGACCTCGCACAAAGAAATCGCATTGGCAGCCAGACTCGGTATGGATGTGGTGGTGACGGATCATCACCAGACTGATGAGGATATGCCGCCGGCTGTGGCGGTGCTCAATCCCCATCGAGTCGGCGCCCGTTACCCTTTTCTCGGTCTCTGTTCCGCGGCGCTGGCCTACAAGGTGGCACAGGCCTATCAGCTGCGCTACGGGGTTGCTGGGGTACCGCTGGAGTCATTGCTCGATCTTGTGGCGTTGGCGACGGTTGCCGACGTCGTTCCTTTGCACGATGAGAATCGAAGTTTTGTGCGTGAAGGATTGGTCCAGTTGTCGCGTGGTGCGCGCTGCGGTGTTCGTGCGCTGAAGCAGGTGGCGGGAGTGACACAGGATTGCACGGCGGAAACGATCGCCTACAAACTGGCGCCGCGCATCAATGCCGCAGGGCGATTGGACGATGCCATGTTGGGCGTGCGGTTGTTGACGACCGACGACCCGGCCGAGGCGCAACGATTGGCAGACCGGCTTGAGCAACTAAATCGTGAACGGCAACGTATCGAAGTGGATATCATGGCGGAGGCGCTGGCCTCGTTGCAGGATCGCGAAGCGCCGCCAGCACTTGTGCTGGCCTCCCGGCATTGGCACCTCGGAGTGGTCGGTATCGTCGCGGCGCGTTTGGTCGACCGGTTTCAACGTCCGGCCATTGTGATGGCGATCAACGAGCAGGGTATGGCAAAAGGTTCGGCACGAACGATCGGCGGCTTCGATTTGTATCAAGGATTGGCTTCCTGTCGGGAGTTGTTGGAGGCCTTCGGAGGGCATCCGAGTGCCGCGGGTGTGACGGTTCGCGAGTCCAGGATTGAGGAGTTTCGCGCCAAATTTTCCGATGTGGTGGCCGGCTGGACTCACGATGGCACCAAGGTTCCGACGCTGAACGTTGACGCTGAAGTGCGTCTGGACGAAGTGAATCTGCAGTTGCTCAGGGAAATCGGTTCACTGCATCCGTTCGGCGCGGGTAATCCGGAGCCCACGTTTGTGGTGACCCGTCTTGAAGTCATGGATTCACGCACGGTTGGCGAGAAACATCTGAAAATGACCGTGCGGCAAGGGACATCACTGCCGTTCGATAGTATCGGGTTCGGTATGAAGTCGTTGCTGGAGCGTGGCATTCCGTTGCGCGTCCCGGTCGATCTGGCCTTTACTCCAGAATTGAACCATTGGAACGGCCGTGACCGGATTCAGCTTCGCATTCGCGATGTTCGACCGAGCGTGAGTAAGTAAGTGAGTGAATCATGGTGTACCAAACTGTCACAGACCTCGACCAACTGCTGGATCGGATCAGAAGTTATCATGCCGATGCCGACATCGGCTTAGTTCGCAAGGCCTACGAGTTTTCTGCGAAAGCGCATGAAGGACAACTTCGTCGGTCCGGAGAACCCTACCTTCAGCATCCCATCGCCGTCGCCGGAGTCCTGACCTCGCTCAAAACAGATGTCACCGCGATCGTCGCAGCGTTGCTGCACGATACCCTGGAAGATACAGTCGCCACGCCTGGTGAACTCGAAAGAGAGTTCGGGAAAGACGTCGTGCATCTGGTTGATGGGGTGACCAAGATCGGCAAGATCACGTTTCGAAGCTACGAAGAAAAACAGGCCGAGAATTTCCGCAAGATGGTGCTGTCGATGGCGGACGATATCCGGGTCGTCCTCATCAAGCTCGCCGACCGGCTGCACAACATGCGGACCTTAGAGCACCTCAGCGTGCCCAAGCGGCAGGAGATCGCCCAGGAGACGCTGGAGATCTATGCGCCGTTGGCGAATCGACTTGGAATCGGGTGGATCAAGAATGAGCTCGAGGATCTATGCCTTAAACACCTCAAACCTGAGGTCTACGAGACATTACGCGTCCGTGTGGCAAAACGGGACGAGGATCGGCAGCAGTATATCGATGAAGTCAGCCAGCTCGTGCATAAGACCATGCAAGAGAACGGATTGATCGGACATGTCTACGGTCGACCCAAACATCTCTACGGCATTTACCAAAAGATGAATAAGCAGTCGATTACGTTTGAAGAGGTCTACGACCTGACTGCGCTGCGAATCGTGACCGATAGCAAGATGAACTGTTATGCCGTGCTCGGGGTGATTCACTCGGTCTGGCGGCCCGTACCGGGGCGTTTCAAAGACTACATCGCGATTCCAAAGTCCAATCTCTATCAGTCTTTACATACGACGGTGGTGGGCCCGAAGGGGGAGCACGTCGAATTCCAAATCCGCACGGAAGAGATGCATCGTATCGCCGAACACGGCATCGCTGCCCATTGGAAGTATAAAGAACAGGGACAGGTGGCAGATCGTGACAGCAAGGCCTTTGGGTGGCTCCACCAATTTGTCGAATGGCATGAAGACTTGACGGATAACCGTCAGTTCATGGACTCGGTGAAACTCGACCTCTTTCACGATGTGGTCTATGTGTTCACGCCCAAAGGGATTGTGAAAGAGTTGCCGAGAGGATCGACTCCCGTCGATTTTGCATTCGCGATTCATACCCAGGTCGGAGACCATTGTGTCGGGGCCAAGGTGGACGGGAAGATCGTGCCGCTCAAGCATCAACTGGCCAGTGGTGATACGGTGGAAATTCTAACATCTCCCACACAATCGCCACACAAGGACTGGTTGAAGTTCGTCCGCACCTCGCGTGCAAAGACTAAGATCAAACACTGGATCAAACTCGAAGAGCAGAAGCGCAGTATCGAGATCGGCCGCCGTTTACTGGAGTCAGAGTTCCGCCGTCAGGGGATGGCGCCAGCCAGGATGCTCAAATCGGCTGAGCTGTTAGAAGCCGCTCGTCAGTCCGGGTTCGACAGTATCGACGAATTGGCTGCGGCAGTCGGGTTCGGTCGTGTGGCGACGTCGCAGGTGATCGGCAAACTCACCGCTCCGTCACCTGGGACGCCGGCACCGGCCCCGGAACCTCCTGCTGCACGTAAGGCGGTCGGTGGGAAGAGCGACGGCACAGGCGTACAGGTCAAGGGGTCTCGGGATTTACTGATGCAGCTGTCGCGCTGTTGCCACCCTGTGCCAGGCGACCGCATCCTTGGGTATATTACTCGTGGCCGCGGCCTGACGATCCATGCCGTCGATTGTCCGAATCTCGAGGCGCTGGACTATGACAGGGAACGGTTGGTAGAGGTCGAATGGGATGCTGCCACACCCAGTACGCACTCGGTCAAAATGTCCATTGTCGCCGTCGATAAGACCGGGGTCTTGGCGAAGGTGTCTTCTGCGATTGCGGAATGCCATGCCAACATCAGCCGTGCCGAGATCGCGACGAGGGAGGATCAGAAGGCTGTGCTGGATTTTGTCGTAGAAGTGTCAGATACCCACCACATCGATCAGGTAATCAAAGCCGTTGAGCGTGTGGATGGAGTGATTACGGCGAGGCGGATGCGGGCTTGGCAGGAACGGTCTTAGCTAGCTGGTTGCTCTGGTTTATTTGGTATATTTAGTTTGTTTGGTTGAATGAGACCGACCAGATGAACAAAACAAACCAAATGAACCAAATGAACCAAATCAACCAAATCAACCAGTTTCGCCTGCTACGGGACTTTGAACTGAAGCTTCGATCCCCGCTGTAGTTTCAAACTCTCCGCTCTGCCAGCTGCGAGTTCCAAAACATAAAGTGCGCCTTCGTTGGGCCGGTATTGGGGGCAGCTGTCGTCCGTTCTCGTGCAGATTGGGACGTTCTGTTCCATATGAACAATCTGCTTTTTCTCATTGATCCAGATGAGATCAAGCGGGATTTTGGTGTTTTTCATCCAGAACACCC
>CAZGYZ010000094.1:0-7179 GCA_964530675.1 uncultured Nitrospira sp.
CGGCCACGTACTTCCACTCGTTCCGTGCGACGGTCACCGTACTCTCGATGGCTTTATTGAGATCCACACAGATCTTCTCATCGCTGCCCGGATGGGCGAATTCTTTCATCGCGCGTACGATTGTGGCGATCCGATTTATCCCCTCGGCTGTTTGCGTGATGGCTTTGGGGATCTCCTCCACCAAATAATCGAGATCGGCCCGCCGCGACTCCGCTTCGCAGGCCTCGATCAAGTCCGGAGCGCAGACCCCGTTTTTAGCCGACATCAACAGCGCCCGATGCCGATCGAGGACAGCAAACAAGTCGCTGAACGAGTCCGAAAGGAAGCGCACGTTATCCCCTACGAACTGGGTCGGCGTGTTGATTTCGTGGGCAATGCCGGCCGCCAGGTGTCCGATGGACTCAAGCTTCTGGGCTTGCACCAGGTCATGTTCGAGCGCCAGCCGATCTGAAATATCCTCCCCCATGAAGACATAGGTCACACCGCGATCGTCACAGATCGGCGACACGGTCAATTTGAGAAATATCTCCTTCATGTTTTGTTGAGCCAGCCGTATCTTATCCACTCGGATAGACTTGATCGTGTCACTGGCCTTCCCCATCGCCGCGCGCACTTCCTCCCAACTCCATCGGATCGGAAGTTCCGTGAAGGGTCGGCCAAGTGCCTCGTCAAGCGAGATGCCGAAGATGGCCTCCGCACGAGATGTCCACGTAGTCACAGCCCCCTCACCGTTGATACAGATAAAGAACGCATCCACCGCCGCAAGGATCTCAGCTCTTTCACGCGCGGCTTCTTCAGCCTTGGTCTTCGCGTTTCGCAGATCCTGCTCCACCTGTTTGCGGTCAAGAAACTGCGAGATCTGCCCGGCAAGACCATCGCACATGTCCAGAAGTTTCTGGTCTGGTTCGCGAAGTTCTGTGGCAAAGAACTCCATGACTCCATAGAACCGATCACGACTCCCAATTGAAAAAGCCAATGCGGCGTGCAACCCCGCACTGGATGCAGCGGCGGCCCGTGGAAAATTGTCGTCGCCCGCCACGTCAATAATCCACTCCACCCTTCCGCTCTTCCACGCCCGGCCAGGAAGCCCTATCCCTATTGCGAAGTTGCTCTGCCTGGTGCGTTCAATGAACTCTGTGCGCTTGTCCGTCTCATCCCAGACCTCGGCACAGCGCAATACCTGCTTCTCCTCGTCCACCCTCCACATGGCGCCCACATTCCAGCTCAAGGTCTGGCAGATCATTCCCATGATATATGGAGCGGCTTCCTCCAGTGTGTTCGAGTCTAACAGCAGTCGAGTGATGGCGTATTGCGTGGCCTGACGATGCTCCTGCTGCTTGCGCGCTGTGACGTCATAAATTAAGGCGAGGAAGGTTCTTTCCTCACCCTGCCCAACAACTTGTAAATGAACTTCCACCGAATAGGTGCTGCAGTTTTTGCGCTGGTGAACGGTTTGGAAAATGAGTTGTGCTTGTTCACCGGTCAGGAGCGGGTTGACCAACTTCCGGAAGGAAGCCTCCGTCATCTCCGGTTTAATAGCGATGGGAGTCAGGGCTTGCATGGCTTCGAGGGTATAGCCGAGATTGTCGAGCGCGCTCTGATTGACGTAGATAAAGCGCAACGTGTCGGTGGAAAACACGTAAATTTCGTTCAGGCTGGCATTGAGAATCGTTAACAACCTCGTCTGATCCGACTCGGTCCGCTTGCGCGCGAGAAACTGGCCGACTTTGATCCCCAGGTCGCGCATGACCCGGAGCATGGCGTCTTTCCGAGGGCGGGGGTCACGACTGAAGAACTCCAGCAGAGCCTGGGCCTCGCCTCCGACCAAGATGGGAATGCGCAGGCGGCACAGCATGCCCGCCGGAGCCGCCGCCGAATTGCTCGCGGGAGGGCGATCCTTGTCCAGGTCCGTGTCCCAGGTCAGAAGCCGACTCTCTCCACCGAGGGGCGGCCCTGAGAACGAGACCCCTGAAGAACTGGCGATCATGCGGTTGCACGACGTGGATTCGTCAACGAGGATGGACGGCGCCGACCACACGGCCTCACAGCGCAGCACATTGGGAGCAGACTGCAGCGTCCAACATTGACCCAGATGCCATCCCATGCTCTCGCCGATAGTCGCTAACAGCTTGGGAATGGTCTGCTCGACGGTATTTTGCTCCATCAAGAGCTGACTGACGGATAGCTGCAGCCTTTGCGGCCTCTCCATATCCCGGCGTAGGGCCAGGTTCTGCCGCAGTCGCTCACGAAAGATGTCGCGAAACATTCTGGTGCCGATGAACAGCATGCCCCCGACCACCATGAACAACGCCAGTCCGATGAAGGAGAGCTGCTTGACCTGGAGTTGGCTGGTCGAGGCAAAGACCTCGTCCGCTCGGACATGGACCATCAGGCAGCCTCCGCCGATCTCCGGGACATTCCGGTAGGCCATCACCGTGAGTACATTCTCATAGCCTGGCGCGATCGCGAGCGAACTGCGTTCTCCTTGAAGGCAGCGCCTCATGGGGTCGGCCTCGATTTTGTGTGTCGATCCCTCGCCATGGCTTGGATGCGAGTATCTGAGGGCGGTCAGGGGGCGTCCGAGACGGTCGGCGAGAAAGCTTTCGCCGGTGGCGCCGAGCCCGGCCCGGCTTGCGAACAGCTCCGTGATCGATAACGTGCTGGCACTAGCCAGTAGGACGCCAAGCGGTCGGGAGGGCATTGAGGGATCTTCGACCGGAAGGCCCAGGAGCAAGACCAGTTTCCCGTCATCCCCTCTCTCGAAACGAACCAATGGCTCGTTGAGCGCCGCTGTTACATCGGCAGCCCACAGGCCTAGGGAAGTTCCCTCGAAGGATCCCGATGCGGCGTGGCGAGTGCTCCCAGGAGCGGCCGCAACGAGCAAGCCGTGAAACACTGTGCTGCCTTGCACCTCGGACAGCGTCGCACGAGTCGATGCCTGCTCCGCGCTCCTCAATCGCCTCGCGACGTCCTGGATTGGAGCACCCTGAGCGATCTGCTTCAACGCCATCAATTGCTCGCGAAAGATGAGGGCGAGCGCCCGCTGGCGTTCATCAGCCAGGCTGCCGAGACGGATTGAGTATTCGGCCCGCAGAATCCTCTCTGCCTGCAGGTAGCTGAGATAGCCTACGGCGCCGACCGCCGCCACCGAGAGAGCCAATGCCATGCCCGCAAGGCGGGATGGATTGAGTGCCGGGACGGGCCGAATCCTTCGACTAGCCGGTACCGGACCATGGCGGCGCAGACCGAACACACCCACCGAAAGGACCGCCAAGGTCAACGCGTTGTGCGGGGCCATGGTTGCAGAGAGACCGGCGCCTGAGAATGATCGGCTTTCAGAGAGAAACTCGAAGAGTGACACGACGATAGGCACGACCGAGAGTAGTGCTGCGAGAAGACCCATGCCTCGGGTGAGCCATACGCCGAGCGGGCTCCCCCAAAGAAGGAGGGCGCTCCCCACGATGCACAAGCCGAACGCCGTCACGGGAACCATCCAGCCCGGCCCCAGGGCTTGGGCGGCTTCTTCACCCGGCAGGTGATCGTAGCCGACATCCCACTCAAACGCATACTCCACGAGCATAACTATGCCCACCATGATCACACCAAGGGAGCAGAGTCTCGCGAGGCGCCATTGCTGCCTTCGAGTTCGTTCGGCTTGTACCAGCCAAAGCGAGGCCCCGGCCAGAATGATCGCGACCGACGTCATGGGCGTCATCGTGGGCAGGCCGAACTCAACATTGTGCATGGAGCCGAGATCGAACGCGCGGCCGATCAAAGCCAGGCAGCCGATCACGAGCGCGGTGACGCTTGCCGCGCCTGGCAGAGCCTGACGCAACAGGATGGACCAAGAAGGAGACGAGGCTGTCATGGTCGCAGCCCTTCCGAGCGACCCGATCCGTTCCCTGCTTCGAGCGCCATCGCCAATTCAACCGACTCGATGCCGCTACTGATGGCGTCTGGCTCTCTCTCCCGCACGAACACCCCGCCGTCGGCAGACATGGTTGCGAGCCACTCGCTCTTCGCCACATCCATACCGCCTGTTGCCTGATCGGTCGTCGCCAGGATGCGCCCTTGGGAATCGCTCACCCCCTTCCAGCGGTGGATCGGGTAGCCCTGTTTGAAGACGGTTACGTAGGCGGTCCACAGTCTCGGATCATGACCGAGCCAAGGAATCGTTCCGGCCAAAACCTGAACGGCTCCGTACCGCGTGAAGCGCAAAAATTCCAGCTTCTGGGGGATCTCTGCCGCCGTCGGCGCCAGACTCTGCCCGGCATTGGCAACTAATTGGCCCTCGACGTACCGTAATCCGAGCAGGCCGGTGAGCAGCGCCACGAGGATCATCCCGACGATGAGACCCGGCAACCATGAATAGGACCAACGGTGTTCTGTGTGTGTCGTCATACGTTCCCTAGAAGGACCACGCCACTGCTCGGGCCTGAACAACGGACCGGAACGATCGGAGGGCTCGTCGCTCGTCCGACCGTCAAGGAAGTACTCTCCGAGGGAGATCGGCAGAATCGTGAGAAAAGTTAAGCGGGGGAATGCGCGTGGAGGATGCCTCATCCTGGAGGAAGCAGCCTGGTTCGGTTCAGGCGGACAGAGAGAAGAGCTGTTCGTCGGCTGCTTCTATTCCCAGGCCACCAGAAGCGTGCCTGCACGGTCCTACTGTGCGGCATCCTGCGATCCCTTGATTGCGCGCCCGGCCCGGCGTGCTGCCTAGCCCGCATTATTCATGACGGTTCGTCGCGAAATCGCTGAGCCGTGTCGCGAGAGCGGCGCGCGGAGCCCTGAGGACCTGAGGCGTACTCGTGCAGTACGTTGAAGGTCCGAAGGGCGAGTCCGTCGACCGAAGGCTCGTCGTAGCAGCGGATCGGCGATTGCAGCAGAAGTGTTCATGAATAATGCGGGCTAGACCCATTGGCTTAGTGTTGTAACAGCTCCTCGCGTAGGGCATCGAGCAATTGCTCCCGTGTAAAGGGCTTGGCCAGCGTTCGTCGAACACCCAGCTTTTTCGCAACGTGCAGAACATCGACCTTGCCTTTGAAGCCCCCGCCGGACATCGCAATGATTCGGCTTCCTGGATGCGTGCGGCGGAGTTCCATGATGGTTTCTAGGCCGTCCTTATCCGGCATGAACATGTCGAGCAGGATCACGTCAACCGGTGAATGTTCAAGCTGTTTCATTCCTTGCCTGCCATCACTCGCTTCAAAAATCGTGTACCCTTCCTTGCGCAGAGTCCGACACAGGGAGGCGCGGAGACTATCGTCGTCGTCAATAATGAGAATAGACGGCATGTAACTACTCAGGTGTTCAGGCTGAAGGCTGAAGGCTATACATTATCTCGCAAGGCACGGATGCGGGGGTAGCGGGATACAGGGGTAATGGGGGTAAGGGGGTAGCCGGGATAGAAGATAGAGACCGTTATCCCTCTGCCCCCGTACCCCCTTACCCCATCCCTTTACCCCGTCCCTTACCCCCGCTTCTGCACGGTAACCGCATACCACCCCAGGCCGTCATATTCCTGGTAACCAAGAGTCTTGGCAAACGCCACCAACTCATGATTGGCATTGACATAATGGCCTTTTTGCTGTCCGTTATGTTCCAGCATGAACGGCAACAGAATTCCAGTATTGTCGGATGCGGCAATAACGCGCATCTTCTGATCCAGTAAGATCACGCGGCTGCGTTTCCATTCGTTTTCAGACAATGACGGCTCTGTCTGAACAATGGTCTTGGCTTGACCCTCCCAATCAAACATGACCCCAAGAACACCGATGATCTTTCCATCTTTTCTCCCCTCCTTGCGAACGGTGGCGGCATACACTGCCACCAATTTATCGCCATGGAGCGAATCATGGTAAATATCATCGACAACATACTGATCGCCGCTCCTAGTCGCCATGGCCTTCTGAAACCACGGTACCTTGGAAATATCGGCACCGGTTACCCTGGGGAAGGTAGCAGGCTGTGAGCAGGCAATGATTTTTCCATCAATCCCGACCAATACAAGATTCAGATACACAGAATAATAACGATTGATCTGTCCAAGCCGTTCGACAGCATGATCGACCGAGGCTCGATCCAGCGACTCCAAACAGCGGAAAAGCGCATCATCCGTCGCCCACCAACGAACGTCAGCGGTACGTTCATACAAATTTCGCACGATAAACTGCACCAGGGTCTGCGACATTTCCGAGAGACGGGCAGACTCTTTTTCAGCGAATCGCTGCTGCAATTCACTCGTTTCCGATCGTATAGCTCCCAGCTCTTTCGAGGCGTCGGCAGCTTGCGTGGCAAGGGTTTTCACCTCGGTGGCGACCACAGCAAATCCCCTGCCGGCATCGCCGGCTCTCGCCGCCTCTATCGTTGCGTTTAGCGCAAGAATATTGATTTGACTCGTTATCCTTTCATTCACGAATCGATGGTCATCGATCCGCTTTTCTATATTACCGATGATGTCAGTGATGGTAACCCCGCTCATACAGATACCTCGGGAGAATTGCTCCTAACCTGAAAGCCTCTCGATACGTGAAGCGTATCTCGTTTCAGGACTCGGACTCTTCACACCTACTCCCAGCGCTTCACGCTTCACGTCCCCTAGAACTCCTCGAACTCGCTGTCCTTCTGCCGGCGGTCCTTGCCGTTGGAGGCGCCGACCGGTTCCTGGTGCGCGGGACGCGTATCGCGTGAAGCGTGAAGCGTCGTTCGTGAAGCGCGTTTCGTTCCGGACTCGGACGCGTCAGGTTTCTCCCGCCCACTCCCCGTCATCTTGAAAGACCCGACCTGGCGCATGAGTTCCTGGGCCTGTTCCTTCATGGACTGGCTGGCCGACGTGGTCTCTTCGACGAGCGCCGCGTTCTGCTGTGTCGTCTCGTCCATTTGCATGATCGCCTTGTTCACCTGGTCAATGCCGCTCGCCTGCTCCTGCGAGGCCGCGGTGATCTCGGCAATAATATCGGTGACCCGCTTCACCGAGCCCACAATCTCCGCGAGCGTTTTGCCCGACTGATCCACCAGCTCGCTCCCGTCGGTCACCCGCTGGATCGACTCGTTGATCAACCCCTTGATCTCCTTCGCCGCGGTCGCCGACCGTTGCGCCAGGTTCCGCACTTCGGCGGCCACCACGGCAAACCCACGCCCATGTTCCCCCGCCCGCGCCGCTTCCACCGCGGCATTCAA
>CAZGYZ010000095.1:0-7144 GCA_964530675.1 uncultured Nitrospira sp.
GAGGGTAGACCGCATGGATAGACCATTCCCCAAGAGACTGTGGTGTTATTAGTCACAACCAAACAGAGGTCCTGTCCCCTAATGCCACAGTAGGAGTGATGTATCATGGCGAGCGCCTCCAGTGCCATACCCTGAAGACTCAGAAGAGTTCCAGACGCGAATCATATCTGGAAGTGTTCTTGTCCAGGAGAAGAACCGTGAAATCCTGAGACTGTTCAAGGCGTTAGGACATGAAATGAGCAGGCTCAGGCGCATTCACTACGGTCCATTCAAACTTGAAGCTCTCCCATTGGGTGCATGGCGCGACATCCTGATCGAGAACGTGAGGAAGGTGCTTTTTATGCGTCGTTCGTGAAGCGTCGCTCGTATCTGGCCTGAAGAAAAGAGTATATAGCGTATGGTCTGGAATGGAGAACGGGTGTTTTCAGGAATCGCGAGTTATGGGCGGACGTCTGGAGGTAGACGGTGAAGGATGGAATCAAACACCTCGCGAGCGAGTGCCAACGCTTCTCTGGCCTCTTCCTCGGTGGGCTCTTCAGGGTTGCCTGGATACCGAAATCTCCAGGCGTACTCGGTGAGTTCCGCCGCTCGCCTGAGCAAGGGTTCGAGTGTCGGATCGATTGCGGCGCACGCTTCCCCGATTTCGACAAGATTATGGGTCTTGCGATATACTCGTCCATGCCAGGTGAGGAACCCCTTCATCGCCTTTTCGGCGGCCTGCTGTGTGTGGAATACGATGTCGGAGGTTAAGGGTGGGACGGCATCCAGTTCGAACGTTCCAGCGCGCAAGTCGTTCCCGGCCTTCGAGAACCAAGCACGGGTCTCTGCGACGAGGGCCGGATCATGCGGCATGGAGCAGTTTGCCTTCCCGCATGACGGTAGCGGGTAATGACGCGGCAAGGTGAACCCGCGAATCGAAGGCGCTTCTGGTCCAGACCACCACGTCGGCAGCCGTGCCCGTTCCCCACAGAACCCGATACGCAAGTTTGCTCCGTTTCCGTTCTGGTGTGGCGGAGTCCGGCACCACGAGGAGCAGGTCGTAATCGCTATCCGGGCCGGCATCACCGCGCGCACGCGAGCCAAACAGAAAGATCTGTTCCGGTTCATAGGCCGTCACCAAGCGACGAATAATCCGAGCCAGAGCTGGGTCGGAGGTGGTCATGTCTGCGCGAATATCCATTTGCTGGCCCTCGGGATTCCAGAAAAGATTCCAGTTTCGGAGCGTTCTGCAACTCTAAGTCATTTCAAGCGCATCGTCAACGCAGGAGCTTCTCCTCCGGGTAATATCGCCTGAAGGCGCACCGGATGGGGTGTGGGGAAGAGTGTTCGACCGTTGGCGATCTGCTCCCAAGGGACGGTTGAGAGGGGCCGAACGGCCTGCGTAATGTTCGCGACATACGCTTCACGGGTGTCGAGAGCGCCCGCCAGATATCTCCAGCGGTTCATGCCGGAAGGTGCTGGAGAAGGGCTACCTTGGAGGAAAGACTGCCGAGCCCTCCATCTCTTCAAGCGAGGCGCCCGGCCTTAATGAGTTAATGGTCATGCCTGGCCCCGAATCACATTCTTGGTTGACCGAGAGGTTAGCCGTCATCCCAAACAACATAGACTCCTTTACGTCCAAGTAACCAAGCTCTGCGGAATGTGTGACGCCATGACCTTAAATAGGGCTTTATCGTGGGCAGAATGACATTGTCGGGTGTGACGATTCGTCCAGCCGTGTAGCACAAGAGCTCGATTGGGGCATCGGTTTTGTATTTCTTCCGCAACTTCTTCGAGATTATTTTGGCCGATGGATCGGATGTTCGCAAATAACCATCACTTGCCGTGGCAATTGAGCTTGCCAATCGTGGATCGCACATTTCGACGAGTTCGAATGCGACTGCCCCTTCTGATTGGTGCGTGCACAATATGTCCGGCTCTGGCGGAGAACGTTTCTCAACGCTATTCAGATCAATGGGCAAATGTGAAGTCTCCAGAAAACGCAAGAAAACCGCGACTTCTGTTTTTCCCTTGGCGAGTTCAGATGCCATATTCACTCCAACTGGCTAACTAATAAGTCTCCTGCGGCATACCTCTGCAACATAGCAAGGCAGCCTCAGCATTCTGTTGCGGACAAGTCTACTGCAAAAAAGAAGCGCGACGAGTCAGCTTATCTGGTTTGCTGGTTCATCTTGTTTGCCTAATTGAACGAAACCAAACAAACCAGACCAACCAGATAGACCAGATAAACCGTATTTAAAAGTTTCCTGCCTGCACCACATCCTCAATGCTGTTGATGTCGAGCCAGTGGCCTGCCGTGTAGAGCACCCGGATGGGATATTGCCGTTTCAACAGTTCTTGGAGCAGCTGGGGGATGCCGGCTTTGCGGTTGGCTGGCTTGGCCAGCAGTTCCACAATGATGCCGGTGATGAGTGTGGCGGCGCTGGGCGAGACCTTGAGAAATCCCATCCAGACTCCGTGGATGGATTCTTTGGGGAGCTTGTCCCCCAATTGCTTGAGATAGATCTTGGCGTTGAAGGCTCTTCGCGAGTTGGGAATGGTGCATTCGGTGAATCCGCCGAGGCGGGCATAGCTGCTCTGCTCCTGCCAGTTGCTGTCGACGAAAATCACGCAGTCATCTGTCTCCTGACAAAGAGATTGTGGAATGTATTTGTTGAAGAGGACGTCGCCGTAGGAAATGACCGTGCTCTGTGCCGGCCCCTTCCGGGATCGGAGGGCTTTCAAGAGGGAATCCAGTTCGCCTGTGTCTGCAAAGTCGTCGTTATCGACATAGGTCAGGTTGGGCAGATTGACGGCCTCTTTCTTATAGCCCCGGACCACCACAATATCCTTGATGCCGACGGCGTTGTAGGCGTCGACGATGTGGGAGAGGATCGGTGTGCCCTGGATGTTGACCATCGTTTTAGGTAGCTGCTCGGTGAGTTCTCCCAGTTCTTTTCCGCGAGAGGCGGCCAGCACGACGGCACAGGTGTCCTCGGCGCCTTTGGGAAGATACCGGTCTTCAGCTTCTTGTAGCTCTGCGGCGTTTTGCAGGCGGAAGATTTCAGAGACCGGTGCAACTTTGTCTTCAATGGAGAGCAGGTGTTCATCCTCCTTGAGAGTCCTTGCGGTCTTCTGCATGGCGGCCACGGCAGTCCGCAGCATGTGATTGGCCCAGATCACGATCGAGAATCCGTGCTGCCGAAACACGTCGGTGGGCGTCGCGTAATATTTGGTCGGCACGATGACGACGGGGCATCGATTGCCCCATTCCTGTTTGAATGCCAGGATTTCATCCGGCACCGACAGGGCGCTATGGATCAGGATGCCGTCTGCTCCAGCCTGATGATAGGCCTCGGCACGTCGCAGGGCTTCCGCCAGACCCCAGCCGCAGATGAAGGCTTCGACCCGGGCGATGATGGAAAAGTCCGGATCGGTTTGCGCGTCTTTGCCGGCTTTGATCTTGCCGCAGAACTCCTGCATGTCCGCCATGGGTTGGGCGTTTCCCTTGATAAAACTATTCGTCTTGGGGAAGAGCTTGTCCTCGATGCAGACTGCGGCGATGCGGCGCTGCTCCAGTTTGCGGACGAGCCGCTGCATGTTATTGAAGTTGCCGTAGCCTGTATCGCCATCGAGGAGAATCGGAATTGTGGTGGCATCGGACATGAATTCCAGGTTTTCCAGGATTTGTGTCCAGCTGGCTTCGTTGTTGTCACGGACGCCGAATTGCGCTGAAATAGAAAGGCCGCTGGCCCAAATGCCTCGAAAGCCAGCTTCTTGGACGATCTTTGCGCTAAGGCCATTGTGGGCTTCACAGATGAATTCCAATTGTTCCGACAGGAGGAGCGTCTTAAATTGACTCGATGGGGAGATGCCTGGTATCGAACTCATGGATTCCCTTTCTTTAGCAGGATGCTGAAAAAGCCCGCCAACCGAAGAAGACCGTTATTTGGTTTGTCTCGTTTGTTTGGTTAAACCAGACAGACCAGATGAACCAGATAAACAAAACAAACCAGTTTGAGCATCCTGCTGGATGGTTCTCCTGGTGTGCCACATAATCCTGTTCTGGACGGGTACGGCGGTGATGTACATGCTGGCTGTAAAGAATACCGGTTTCCCCTGGAGAAATCACCCTGCCTTTCGGGGGACGTGAAACCTAAGACGTGAAAGGTGAAACGTGAAACGTGAGGAGATGGGAGGCTATTGCGGATGACTGGCTGGACTGATGCTGCTACGATGGTCCTCGTGTATCATGGACGGCAGATGGGGACTTGGCGTTGTCGGTGACAGGCCCTGCACAGTCGGGGAGAAGAGGACTCTCAACTTGGAGGGAGTTATGTCAATCAAGAGGATCGTTCCACGGAAGCGTGTGCTAGATCGAGCGGTTGGTCGGGCGAAGAAGAAACCCGCTGCGAAGCGAGAGGATTCCGGGCTGAGCCGACGCTTGGAGGATCTGCGCGAGCAGGTTGATATCATGTTGCCGGAGATGACGTCTCGGATTGCGGCGTTGGAGCATCTGTTGCGTGAGAAGCAGCTCTGCACCAGAAAAGACCTGATCGCCGCACGCCAGTTCGTGCGTATGCAGGAGGCGTAGGTGGCGGGGCGAATGGACAAAGCTAGAGGTTGAAGGCGAGGAGCACGGGGCAATGGGGGCGAAACCTAAGCGTGACGGGGCTGGTTTATCTGGTGCATTGAACCAAACAGACCAGAGAGACCAAACGAACAAGACAGACAAGCAGATACTGATCGCTGATGGGGAGTTACGCTATGCGAGTTATTCCACCGATTGGCCCTGTAGAAAGAGCGCTTGTTCTAGTGCCCGGAAGAATTGTTGATAGGGGCCCGGCTCTTCGACGGGTTGTAGATAAAATTGTGCACTGGCCCGGACGATGAGTTGGGAATCCCCTCTGGTGCGGATCGTGGCGGTGAAGCGCACGAGATTACTGCGGTGCCAGAATGGGCCCCAGGTATTGAAACTGCGTGTCAGGAGGAGGAGTGTATCTGGGCGATATAAGAGGTAGGTCGGGTCCGTGACGTAGGGTTGTTCGATATCGACAAATTTCTTTCCGGAGACGATCCCCAGCTCCTCATCCAGCACTTCCACGTTAAAGTCCAGATCCTGCATGGTGGAAATGATGGCCTCAAGCATCCTCCGGCGGTCCGTGGTGTCAAAGGCTCTGGTTTGTGCAGCCCGAACCTTGAGCTGGCTCGTTTCCGACAGCCAGATTTGCTCCCGCGAGTTCCATTGGTTGTGGTGTCGTGATTCGTAGGGAGAACAGCCCTGGATCAGGAGCATGCAGAAGAGCGCAGCGCCCAGCGCGCCGAACGCGGTGGCCTGTCTCAGGGCCAGGGGCGTCATGGTGAGAATCCTTACTCCTTCGTCAGAAACAGTGAACGCTCAAGGGATGCAAAGAAATTCTGATAGACCTTGGGGTCGTCGACAGGCTTGTTGTTATAGATGGCATTCGCACGGATGGTCAGACGGTCCTTCGTGTCCTGACGCACGGTGACGGTGACGCTGACGACGTCGTAATAGTTGGGTTCGGCGAATCGCGCGGCCGTCACGAGCCCGAGCGGTTCGTTGGCCCGCTCGATGATGAACCCGAGGTCTTGCAGCGAGGCGATGACTCCGCGTATGGCGGCGTTCCGGTCTTTGACGTCGAAGGTGCGCGTCTGGATGCTGCGGATCTTGAGTTGCGCGTCGGTCGGCGCCAGGAGATCCTGCGGAGTTTGCGGTGTGGTACAGCCGTAGAGCAGGAGGCTTCCGACCATGAGCAGTCCTCCCCATACGTAGCGCCTGCCGGTCATAGGTTCTCTTCTTTGCTTGATCATAGGGTATGTGCTTCCAGGAACACGGCCTTGGAGAGTTTGGCGAAAAATTGCTGGTAGATTTCCGGATCCCGGATCATTTCCATGTGCTGCTGGCCCGGTGGAATATATTGGCGATCGACTTGTCCGTCGCCTTTCCATACGACGCGGTAGAACACAATACGTACTTCCTGCCTGGTGGCTTCTTGGTTGAGTGGCCTGGTGATCAAGCCAGCCGCGATCTTCTGGTGAAGATCCACTGGGTTGAGTAGTTTTCCAAGTGAGAGGACCAAGAACAAGGCGCGTTGGATATATTGCCCGTATTCCCGAGCGCTTCGTTCTTTCGTTGCCCGCAGGAAACCAACTTCGCGCACGCTCTCCTCGACTTGAAAGCCGAGATCTTGGAGCACTGCGGCCGATGCCGACAGCAGTTCCTTTTCGTTGGGCGTCTCAAAGAATCGGGTCTGCATCGCCCGGTGCATGGGCGTTTCCGCCGTCAGCTGAAACAACTCGGCCGGCTCCGTGTGAGTGACACACCCGGTCAGCAGCACGAGCGAGATCAGGCAGATTCCCGTCCGCACCATGCTGTCTCGTCGTACTGCGATTGGCCGCTCAGAACTGTGTGGAGTTGTAGGCAAAATCGCGAACCTTCTTCTCTTCGTCGTACTTGATGATGATGGTCAGTGTGCGCTGTCGCTGCGAGCTGGAACTGCTGCGTGAGCTGCCGCCCAAGATGATGATGCCTCCAAAGGAAGAGCTGGATGTGTCAACCCGGTCGGTCGAAACTTTGTCGTACATCCAGACTTCACGGCGTTTCTCATCCGTCGTCACGATATTCGGTGAGCCGAGGAGTTCTGCGACCTGGGAGGCAGCCATACCAACTTTGATCTCTCCTTGGACCTTCCCGACGGTCAGCCGGTCCTCTTTGATTTCGGCCTTCTCGCTCCCACAGCCTGCAACGATGACCGACAAACAGAGTCCCACTGCGATCCATATGTTCTTCATCTGGTGTCTCCCTTCTGATCGATGTCACATTGGAGCATGATGTTATGCGAGAGGCGGTGCGGTCTCCGTTCTTTCAGCCGGCTCAACCACATCCTGCTGCTCTGGGTGTTGGCAACTGGCGTTCAGACAACACGTACAAACATAGGGTACTCTTTTCGCGATGAGAAATCACTCGACCTTCCGGGGACGCAAAAGGTAGGCATGAAGGGTAAAGCGAGCACGGCGAGGCCAGTTTTTGGGTTCTTTGGGTTTGTCTGGTTTTTATTGTTCGTCGGACCAAAGAAACCAAACCAACCAAATAAACCAGACAGACCAGACTGACAGGGTTCAGACCGGTTCCTTATTTGACGGT
>CAZGYZ010000096.1:0-3597 GCA_964530675.1 uncultured Nitrospira sp.
TTTCGCTTCTGGGGGCCGGGAGCCGACATCGTCTCGAGTCAGTGGATCAAGGACTCTGCGCGATATGTCTATGACCAGCACAAGCCCACGCTCACCCTAGTCTATCTGCCGCACCTCGATTACAACCTGCAGCGCCTCGGTCCCAACCATCCGGCGATCCGTGACGATGTACGCCGGATCGATGCCGTCTGCGGCGAACTCATTGAGCATGTGCAGAAGGATGGCACGCATGTCATCGTGCTTTCCGAGTATGGGGTCACCGAGGTGAGCGGCCCGGTGCACATCAATCGTGTGTTGCGCGAGGCCGGCCACCTGACGGTGCGCGAAGAACTCGGCCGGGAGTTGTTAAACGCGGGGGCATCCGAAGCGTTTGCTGTGGCCGACCACCAGATTGCCCATGTGTATGTGAAGTCGCCCGGCAGGATTCACGAAGTCAAACGTCTGCTCGAAGGTGTGCCGGGTGTCGAACTAGTGCTCGATGAAGATGGCAAACGACGGCATAGCCTGGATCATCCACGTTCAGGCGAACTGGTCGTGCTTTCGCAGGCAGATAGGTGGTTCACTTACTATTATTGGCGCGACGACAGCCGAGCGCCTGATTTTTCGCGCACCGTGGATATCCATCGGAAGCCCGGCTACGACCCGGTCGAGCTGTTCATCGATCCGATGTTACGCCTGCCGAAATTTCACATTGCCAGGCGGCTGCTACAGAAGAAGCTGGGGTTCCGTATGCTCATGGACGTGATCGGGTTGGATGCCACGCAACCCAAAGGGTCGCATGGGCGCATGACGGACAAGGCGGAACAGGGCCCGTTGTTTATCACCTCGAACGCGGATTGGCTGCCGCCAGGCTCGGTGGCCGCGACGGACGTGAAGACGCTGATGCTGCGCCATGTGTTCGGAAATCAGGTTCCAGGAACGAACCGGTGAGCCAGGCGAGTGAGAAATGCCCCACCGGCGACCATGGCCGCGAGCTGGGGATCACCGGCCAACGCGATCAGTAATGCGTCGAGAAGGGCGATCCCGGCAATGAGTGTTGAAACTCCTTCCCGAATAGCCATCTGAGTTCCCTTCATCAGCCGCCACAGGGCATAGATGACCCATGCAACAAAGCTCATATAGATCACCGCTGGTCCCATGCTGCGTAGCGCTTCAGGGAGGCCATAGACAAACGGCGCTGCCTGGAACGCCAGCGGCCAGAGATTCGTCAGACGTGCCAATGTTTCCTGCCGCGCCACGTAGCTCAACCCGATGACGTAGGCCGCCAGCAGACCTGTTCCCCACCACACCTGTTGAGACAACTCGGGGGCGACGGCCAGGGCTGTGGTCAGGTAGACCTGCGCCCGACAGAGGCCCATCAAGAGCGGGCCGAGCGGATTGCCCTTGTGGTGCGCGTTGTAATAGACGATGGTCGTCGCCAGACAGAGCCCCGCGATCACCGGCGGCCATCCCAAGCCTCCCTCTATTCCATATCCCACGACGATCAACAGCAGTTCACCGGCACCGAGTCCCAGGAACCCCATTGTAAAGACGGTTCCGGCTGCGACGGCGCCGGAGGGGATAGGCCGTTGCGGGTAGGTAGCGGCGTCGAAGTGCCGATCAAACGCGTCGTTCAAATACATGCCGGCCATGTAAAAAAGAGAGAGGGCAAGGAGGAGAAGGCCCAGCGGGACTGGCGCTGGTGTGGAGCCGGCCAGTACTATGCCGGCCAAGACATTCGTCCATACGGTAGGGAGATTCGAGACGCGGCCAAGCCGAAGGGCGACTGCCAGGTTCATTGTGTGAGCGATTCTATCACCCATTGCATCTCACGGGTGATGGCATCGACCACTGGCATTCCGCGATACTCTTCAGGAAGGACGTCCCAGGTATAGGTTTCGATTTCCAGGTGGGCCGTCGGAGTCTGTTCGACTTGAAGCCGGAGCAGGCGAGAGAGGAAGGGCTGTGTATTCTCAAATGGGCCGAGCCTATCGAGGAACAGTGGGACATGAAAGTGAATGCGCCATTCTTTTTCATCGGAACCAGTCGCTGGTTCATGGCCGGCATTGTCGAGCGCCGGTGGCAGATCTTCATAACGGATTAACTGCTTGCCCCGGCGCTCCACGACCTGGTGCAAGTAGGTCGATTCGGCGAATGGACGGAGTGCGGCGAGTGTATCGCGATCGACGTGCGGGAGACGGAGGCCTGTGCTGAGCTGGATCTTTGCGATATCAATACCGGCGGCTCGGAGTCCTGAGAGAGCCTCGTCCGGATCCTCAAACTCCACCGCGGCATGGCACGCGTCCAGGCATACGCCGAGGTGCCGATGAAGGGCTTCTTCGGCCTGGCCGGCCGTGAGGCCGGTCAGTCTGGACAGAGCTGCAACTGCCGACGGTGAGAAGAGATGATTCTTAAAGAAGGTGACTGTGTCGGAGACCGTTTCGAGCAGACAGCAAGGTTCCGGCTCCAACGCACAGACAATGCGCCGGCCTGTCTCTTCTTTCAGTTGGTGAAGGGTCGCGGCATGCTGCAGAAGCCTGCCGGCTATGACGGAGACATCGCCCGGTGATCGGACGCGCGGCTTGAACGCTCCTGGAACTGTACTGATGCTGCCATCGATATCGGAATGGTCGGTGAGTAAGGCCGTAAGGATATGCGCCAGTTGGTCCGCATAATGAAGCCTTTCCTCGTCGAGCCAGTCCGGCAAGTAGACCTGCTCTTTGATCCGTGCCCCATGAAAGGCGCCGTGAGGAAACCCATTGATCGTGAATACATAGAGATTGTGGTCCTTGAGGAACGTGTGAAAATCACTCAACGTATTCGGTTGGGAGAGCTCACGTGCCGCCTGGCCCGAGAGCCGCAAGCCGATCCCAAAAGCGCAATGGTGAGCGACGTTGTCACGGACTCGCAGGACATACTGTTCGAGGTTACGGCGGATCTCGATCCAGGTTTCCCCCGGATGGATGTTCGTGCAGTAGGTGAGGTGGGGGCGGCCCGCTATTTCGAGGCGCATCGGCTCAAATGCCTCTTCTTGAGCCAGGAAATCACTCGCCGGACCACGGCGTGATCGATCCGATCGACCTCAGTGCCTTCGCCGATCCGTTTCAATAAGGTGATGCTCAGGTTGCCGCCGATATGTTCGGTGAACTCGTCCAGGCCGCGGAGAATCTTCAGTTGCCCGTCCGGTCCCTTCAGAGCAAGTGCGCGATGCCACGACGGAAGTCCCAACCCATCAAGCAGGCGTAGGATCCGATCGAGGGCCTGATCGCTCAACAACCCGATCTCCGCCGAATATCGCGAATCGATGGCGATGCCGATAGCGACCGCTTCCCCATGGTGCAGCCGGTACGAGGTCATCGATTCGAGTCTGTGTGCAGCCCAGTGGCCGAAATCGAGGGGCCTGGCACTGCCGGACTCGAATGGGTCTCCGGCACAGGCAATATGGTTAAGATGCAGGGCCGCGGACCGCTTAATAAGACTTGCTACCATGGATGGTTGATGAGACCGCAGTGAGATTGAATGATCAAGAAGCCAGTCGAAAAACTCCTGATCGCGTATCAGCGCCACCTTAACGGCTTCGGCCATCCCGGAGATGAGATGTCTGGGCGGAAGCGTGCG
>CAZGYZ010000096.1:3697-7136 GCA_964530675.1 uncultured Nitrospira sp.
GGAACACGAAGAGGCGGAGCAACGAGTTTCATGGAATCCCGATGCGCGGTAAAATAATTTCTCAGCTCACTGGGCAAGGTTGGACGAGCTTTCGACAGTCCTTCATCCACGATCGCAAATACCCTACGCAACTCACTTGTCTTGTTGAGGCAAATGGCATTCACCAGTATTCGATTAGACAGCGCCAGAGCCCTGTTCGTAAAGTGCACATTGTACGCGAAGGGCACACTGAATCTCTGGACAATGACCTCGTCCTGTAATTTTAGGGAATAACAATCCGCGATCCGGGACAACGTATCTCCTCTCAACCCCACTTGATTCTCAAAGTTAGTTCATTTTCTGCAAGGACGGCATAGATCGAAGAGGGAAGAGCGTTATCACATGTGGCCCGGCCATAATTACCGTTTGGCATGCAATGCATGCATCTCACCGTGATGAATGGCTGCACGGGATTGATGGTCCCTTAGTAGTCCATTTCATTTGTTACACGGATCTCTCTTGGTCTCTTGAGCCGTCCAGACACCAACCCCCTGACGGTATCACGGTGGCTTTTCAATACCCATACTCTCCGACTTGTACGCCTCGGGCGTATTGTCAACGGAGCCATTTATAGGCGATCCGCTTCAAAGCGCTGAATGGTTTCTTCCAACTGCAGGATCGTAGCCCCCATTCTTCTTGCAGGGATTGAATCCTATCCAACGTTTGACTCTGCAGAACGTTATCCGCGATCAACTCAAAGTTGATCGCTGCTTGTTCAGCAGTCCTCGTCCCAACTATTACCGTGGAGGTCTCTGGAAACGAGAGGGGGTACCGTGCAGCAGCAAGCAACATTGATCCCGCTTCTTTTTCGAGAAATCGAAATCGTTCTGCAGCTTCAACCGTCCGGACAATATCTTTTCGGCTCCACTGGTGTCGTTGATCATGTTGGTCAGAGAAAATAGAATCTTTCGTATATTTGCCGGTGAGAAAGCCACTGTTGAGACATGAGCGGATGATGACGCCGATTTTTTCATCCCTGACCCGTTCGAGTTTTGCAAGGTACGGGTCAGGGTCCAAAAGGCTGAAGGCAACTTGGAAACCATCGAGATCGGTGTGGTCCAACACGTAATCAATATCGCCGGCATTGTATAAGGAGACCCCGATGAATCGGGCTTTCCCTGACGCTTTCAATCGATACAGATCGTCGTACAGCTGGCGGTCTTGTTCTCGAGGGCACCAGTGAAGTTGATAGAAATCGATGGTGTCGATCCGCATCCGCTTGAGCTGTTCTTCGAGAGTGGCGACAATTCCCGCTTTCTGTCCCGAATACTTTGTCGCAATGAGCCAGCGGTTTCTTCGACCTTGAAGAAATTCTCCCAGAACAAGTTCGGAGTCACCGTATACGAAGGCTGTATCCACAAAATTGCAGCCGAGCTCTTCCGCTTTGGCAAGCGCCCGAAGAGAGTCCTGCCGGTCCACCGCACCGTAACTGGTCCCGCCGATGGCCCATGCACCAAAACCCACTTCCGAGACCTTCATGCCGGTTGATCCGAATGACCGGTACTGCACTATCGGTTACCTTTCATTGAGCTATACCACTTGTCTCTCAGTTCAACCCCGGAGGGAAGAGAGAGCAAGAGGTAATCTGAGTGCGGCAAAACCTACCATTTTAATGGTTCAACAGACTACTTGGATCCCGGTGCAAGCTGGTAGACAGCCCCCTTGTGATCGAGCAAATAGATCTCCCCATTCTCGTCCTCTCCGAAAGAGGAGATAGCCGCATTGGTTTTGAGAACCCACGGTTCGCCCTTGATCTGTCCGCCCTGGGCCGTGCGAACCGAAAAAATCTCGCCGCTGCAGAAGTCCCCGTAAAGGTAGGTGCCGATGAGAGCCGGGATAGCGCTACCCCGATACACATACCCTCCAGTGATGGAACAACGGCCACCCTGATGGTCATACTCAAGCAGCGGAGAAGTAAAGTTTTCCTTCCCGCAAGGCTCCGGAAGGTTAAAACAGTGAAGCCCTTCCATGACCCGCCAGCCGTAATTTCCGCCCTTCCTCACGACATTGACTTCCTCCCATTTGTTCTGTCCGACATCGGCCAGCCAAAGATCTCCGGTTTCTCGATCAAACGAAAAGCGCCAGGGATTTCGCAATCCTATGGCGAAGACTTCAGGGCGTTCTTTGCTTCGTATAAAAGGATTGTCTGTAGGAATGCCATAGGGGGCCAGATTACTCACGTCGATTCGAAGCAGTTTTCCCAATAGTTCATCCTTGTTTTGGGCGCGATTTTGCGGATCACCCCCGGATCCACCATCCCCCATGCCGATATAGAGATACCCGTCGGGGCCGAACGCGATCATGCCGCCATTGTGATTGGGATAAGGCTGGGGGATCAAAGCCAGTATCCGTTCCTCACGTCCCGCACGGTCCACCTGTTCGCTTCGATGGTACTCCGCGATCACGGTAGCGCCGTCATCCTTTCTTGTGTAATTTACGAAGAAGCGCCCGTTAAGGCGATACTCGGGATGGAATGCCAAGCCCAAGAGTCCTTGTTCACCTCCGAAAAGGACGCGCTCCTTGATATCGAGAAACGGAATCTCCAGCAGTTTTCCTCTCTCCAATATTCTGATAGTCCCTGGTTGCTCGACGATGAATAACCGTCCCGACTGGTCCCTGGCATGGGTGAGAAATACAGGGGACTTGAGGCTGGGCGCAAAGGATAACGTTGAAAGGACGCCACGAGACACAACGGGGAGCAATGTCACGGAAGGCCGCGCCTCTTGAGCCAAAACGGCGGGATGTGCAGAGAAAAGGAGGCCGCCCACTGCACAACAGGCTGCGATATAAGATTTCATCAGCGATCACTAACCCCTTCCTCGGTGAGGGGCATTCTAAGCTTTAATGAGCGCCAATTGAAATGGTCACCCACGTTCTACGGATTACGACGTGGTCTGGTATCCCGTGGATCTCCGTGGATTGAGAGGGGAGGGGGAGCTTGCGACGTTACCGGTTTCCTGAATGGCTATTTCTCTGAAAATGGCTTTCCTGAAGAATCGCGCACCGTAGACCCTTCGAAAAGGCACAAAACCAAATCGAAGGTGGGTATTCATGGAAAGGCGATTTTCTTGATTAATAAAAGAAATGACGGTATCTCTGCCGAGTTTCCCCATCAGATCGAATGAGTACAGCTTAAGTTTTAACCATATGCCATTCATTCTGTATTCAGGAAGGATGTACGCATCGTACGCATAGAGCGCATTCGGAGGAATAGTGATTTTATACAAATGCCGTTCTTCAAAATGAAATGGTTTGTCACTGAGCCATTCGTACGCCACAATTTTTCCGTCGACGATTGCAACAGCGCCATGTTCCTTTGCAGCAAACCGTTTTAAAAATATTTCATGTTTATTCTCCTTCGCCGAATACCCCGTAGCTTGCTACGGGGATGAAGGCGAGG
>CAZGYZ010000097.1:0-7111 GCA_964530675.1 uncultured Nitrospira sp.
GGCCGACCACTCGCACCCCAAGCGAGTACGCTACCGGGCTGCGCCACGCCCCGACGGGCTCTATTCAATTTCACCGGCTACCGCATTGTCTCCTTGGAAGTGGCTGGAATGCAACCGGTTCGCAACAGACGCAGGGGGACCGTTGTCAGTCGGAATGCGAATCCAACACTTTGAGAATAGCCTGGAGATTCCCTCGCAGTTTCTGCGCGAGTTCTTTGGGGCCCACCCGTTGGTGTGCGACCCGGCCGCGCCTGGCCCAATACCGTTTGACGCCTGCAAGCGTATGCCCTTCTTCATAGAGCATCCGCTTGATCTCCAATACCGTTTCGACTTCGCGCCTGACATAGAGCCGCTGATTCCCACGACTTTTCTTCGGCTTGAGAAACGGAAATTCAGACTCCCAGAACCGCAACACGTAAGCCGGTAGCTTGGTAATTTGGCTGACTTCGCCGATTTTATAAAAAACCTTGCTGCCCAGCCTGGGCTCGTTCCCCATGACCGGTCCTCGTGGTGGGATGAGTTAAGGTGGTTGAACGAACTATGAATTGACGTACTTCTTAAACACTTGACTGGGACGAAAGGTCACCACACGACGAGGCGTGATTCCTATTTCTTCTCCGGTTCGAGGGTTCCGGCCCTTCCGCGCCCCTTTGCTGCGCACCACAAAGTTTCCGAACCCGGCAATCTTGACCGACTCTCCCTTATGCAACACTTCTTTCAACATATTCAGCACAAGTTCGACAATATCCGCCGCTTCGTTTTTTGAAATACCGACCTGCTTGTAGATTTCGTTCGCGATATCTGCCTTTCGCATACGTTCCCCTCCGACAACCGCACAAACTTCTTGAATGATCGTCCCTGTACCGACTACGAACGATTAGCAGTTTTGCTATAAGTTACGTGAGGTTATACGACCTGTCAAGAAGAAAGATGTCGGATCGGACGTCCCACTCATTCGTCTTTGACAAGCAACTTGTACTCGATGCTGTCCGCCAGCGCCTGCCAGCTTGCTTCCATGATGTTCTCGGACACGCCGACAGTGCCCCATTTATCCTTATGATCGCCTGATTCGATCAACACCCGGACCTTGGACTCCGTCCCGCGATTGGCCGACAGTACTCGCACCTTGTAGTCGAGCAGTTTGACTTCTTGGAGTTGAGGGTAGAACTTTTCCAACGCTTTCCGCAACGCATGATCGAGCGCATTGACCGGACCGTCTCCGACTGCTGCCGCATGTTCCACTACTGCACCGACCTTGACCATCACGGTGGCCTCTGAGGAGGAGGTTCCATGATCTTGTTTTTTTTCGACAATGACCCGAAAACCCAAGAGTTGGAACGATGGCCTGTGGGTTCCCATCGCTTTCCGCATGAGCAACTCAAAGGAGCCTTCCGCCGCCTCAAACTGGTAGCCCTCGCTTTCACGCTCCTTCAAGGTATCGATCAGTTCTTGCAACTTGGCGTGCCCCTTGTCCAATTTGATTCCATAGGCCTCGATTTTCTCCCGCAACCCACTCCGACCCGCCGCATCCGACACCAACACACGCTGGCGGTTGCCGACCAACTCCGGGGTCACATGTTCATAGGTTGCAGGATTCTTAAGCACCGCATGGATATGAACCCCACCCTTGTGGGCAAATGCCGAATCGCCCACATAGGGTTGGTGCTTATTGGGCATGAGGTTCGCGATCTCCGTCACGAACCCCGAAACCCGTTTGAGATGGCTCAAACGGTCATTCAACGCCGGACGTTTCATCTTCAGTTCAAGATTGGGAATAATCGAACAGAGATTGGCATTGCCGCACCGTTCGCCGATCCCGTTAATCGTCCCTTGCACTTGCACGACCCCGGTTTCGATCGCCACCAGCGAATTTGCGACGGCCATTTCGCAATCGTTATGGGCATGAATCCCCAAGGGTACCGCACATTCCCGCCGAACGATCCGGCAGATATCTTTGATTTCCCAGGGCATCGATCCGCCGTTGGTGTCGCAGAGAATCACCCGTTCGGCTCCGGCCGCAACGGCGTGACGAATGGTCTCCAGCGCGTAATCCGGATTGGTCTTGTATCCGTCGAAGAAATGCTCCGCATCATAGAACACCCTCCGGCCTTTCGAACGAAGGTGGGCCACGGAATCGCTGATGAGTTCGAGATTCTTCACCAGGGAAATGCCGAGCGCATCGGTGACGTGCAACGACCAGGTTTTCCCGAAGAGCGTGATGATCGTGGTCTCTGCCTCAAGCAATGCCCGGATATTCGGATCCTTCTGTACCGCGTTGCTCGATTTTCTCGTCGCCCCGAATGCCACCACCGTCGCCGTCTGCAACGGAACAGTTTTGATCATCCGAAAGAACTCGATGTCTTTAGGGTTCGCCCCGGGCCATCCGCCTTCAATAAACTGCACACCCAGCCCATCCAACTGTTGGGCGACCCGAACCTTGTCTTCAGCCGAGAAACTGACATCTTCGGCCTGGGCTCCATCCCGTAAGGTCGTGTCATAAATCTCCAGCGTTGCCTGGAGGGCGGCTGACGAAGACGCGCCAGCCGACACAGCGCTGAGCGGCTGTCCTTGAGAAGATCGTGGTTGTCTAGATTTTCGAGCCATAGAGGAAACGATACCAGGAGCGGGACGACCCTGTCGAGACTCACATTGCCGAAATCCGTTATTTCACACTCCGGTCCCCTGCCGGCGACTGATCCAATCCAAACGCGTTATGGAGCGAGCGCATCGCGAGTTCAACATACTTTTCATCGATGACACAGGAGATCTTGATCTCCGACGTGCTGATCATGAGAATATTCACGCCTTCCTGCGATAAGACTTCGAACATCTTGGCGGCGACTCCTGAATGGGAACGCATCCCGACGCCGACCAGCGAGACCTTCGCAATCGCCTCGGTTACGGCAACCGATTTGGCCTCGACACCTTTCGCCACGTCCTGAATCAGCGGCAGAGCTTTCTTGATGTCCGCCCGTGGAATCGTGAAGGAAATGTCCGTCATGCCCGACTGACTCATGTTCTGGATGATCATGTCGACATTGATGTTGGCCTTGGCCACCGGCCCAAAGAGTTTGGATGCAATACCCGGTTTGTCCGGTACACCCACAATCGTAATCTTGGCCTGATTCCGATCGCCGGTAACTCCCGATACCGCAACCGCTTCCATATCCTCATCTTCACGCGTCACGAGCGTCCCCTTTCCTTCTTTGAAGCTGGAGTTCACCTCCACCGGCACGTTGAACTTTGCGGCAAATTCGACGGAGCGGCTCTGCAGAACTTTGGCGCCCAAACTGGCCATTTCCAGCATTTCCTCATAGGAAATCTTGTCGATTCGTCGAGCCGCCGGCACAATGTTGGGGTCCGACGTGTAGACACCGTCGACGTCGGTAAAGATGATGCACCGATCGGCCTTTAGCGCCGCCGCCAATGCGACGGCTGTGAGATCGGAACCTCCGCGCCCCAACGTCGTGACATCCGATTGCTCGTTGATCCCTTGAAAACCGGCAACCACTGGAATGACCCCGTTGAGCAGAGCCTCGCGGATTCGATCAGCGCTCACACGGGTGATACGCGCTTTCGTATGGGCGCTGTCGGTCATGATCCCGACTTGGCGCCCTGTAAAGGATTGAGCATCGAGTCCCCGCGCCCGCAGGGCCATCGCCAGCAAGGCGATGGTCACCCGCTCTCCGGTCGACAGCAACATGTCAAGTTCGCGATCGTCCGGCAGCGGCGCAACTTCGTTCGCCAACCGAAGCAATCGATCCGTTTCTCCGCTCATCGCTGACAGGACTACCACAATGCGATGGCCATCTTTATGAGCCTTCTCGACGCGGTCCGCCACACGGTGAATCCGTTCGACCGTGCCCACCGATGTCCCCCCATATTTCTGGACAATCAGCGCCACGACCGTCAGGTTCCTTTTGCGAACAGTCGCACGACGAACTTCGTTGCATCACGAGGAGGCACGACCGAGGCTCTAGCATCGGCTTCGATAAATCTCCTGGTGGCCTCGGAAGAGGGGGCTGCCGCACTATCACGATAGGCAAAGAACCCAGGACCTTCTGCCGCCTGACCATGATGCACGTTACCCGAGTCGCAGGCGGCCACGATGCGATAGGCTCCCAATTTAGCCAGTCCTTCGAGTAGCGGCCCCACCAGCTCGCGATCGACCGCTTCGATCCCCTTCACCTTGGCCGCGACATCCGCCCCATAGACAACCTCGTCCGGTAACTCCACATGCACGTAGGCAAAATCATGTTTCTTGAGTTCGTCCAGGGCAACCGCCGCTTGAGTGCGAAGATCCGCACCGGCCAATCTCGCGCCGTCCACGGCTTCGAGCCCGGCCATGATGCCGAGTCCGCGATGGACATCGTTCGGTGAAACCACCACACCGGACATCTTAAATCGCTCAGAAAGGCTTGGCCAGAGAATGGCCTTGCCTTGGCCCCAGAGCCAGAGACAATTAGCCGGCTTCTGCCCAGCCCCCAGCCGTTCATCGTTGAGGGGATGATCTCGCAAAATCTGAAACGAAGCATCCATGAGTTTCCAGAGAATGTCGGATCCGTCTCCCGTCGGCAACACATCGGCGATCGGTCGACCAACCAATAATTGTGGATCGGTACAAACCGCTCGCGACTTTCCGCCGACCCATACCATGAGATGACGATGGCCTAACCCGGGGTAAAACTGAATCATCTCAGACCCGAGCTGCTCATTGATCGCCTCGATCAATTCGCGGGCCTCTTCTGTCGAGATCAGGCCCGCGGTCGCATCATCCATCACCACGTGTGGTCCGAGCTTCTTGATCTCGTTCAATCCGCCTTTACTTCCAGATTGAGCATCCGCCCGCAGCGTGACCATCGTACAGCGATAGACCACATCATGCTCACCGATGGCCACCCCCAAACTGGCGGCTTCGAGCGAACCGGGACCCTGATAGTATTTCTTGGGATCGTACCCAAGTATGGCGGTTCCCATCAGACCGTTCCCCTGCCGCATATTCTCAGGCGCCGCGGCCAAGAGCCCAAGCTCTCCGCCTTGCGCAAGGCGATCCAGGTGAGGGGTCGAAGCCGCCTGTAGAGGAGTCCGTCCGCCCAATTCCTTCCGAGGATGGTCTGCCATCCCGTCGGCATGGAGAATCACATGTTTCATAAAAGCCCTACGCTCATTGTGTCTACACCCTTAAAAGACGAGCGACATCCTCCCGCGTCGCTCTAACGGTTTTCGGTTGGGTCGATACGCTGATGGCTGTGTCGGCATCTTTCAATCCATGGCCGGTCAAGGTGCAGACCACTACCTCACCTTCACGCAACCCACCCTGCTTGCTCAACTTCATCACGCCGGCAACCGAAGCAGCGGACGCCGGCTCGCAGAAGACCCCCTCCGTCGCCGCCACCGCCCTATAGGCCTGGAGAATTTCTTCGTCGGTCACCGAATCGATCGCGCCCGCGGATTCCTTCACGGCACTCAAGGCTGTTTCCCAGCTGGCAGGATTGCCGATTCGAATCGCCGTGGCCACAGTCTGCGGATTCTCCACGATGCGGCCAAGCACGATGGGCGCGGCGCCGGCCGCTTGAAATCCAACCATGCGAGGCAGCCGCGTGGATTGATTGGCCGCACGATACTCCCGGTACCCCTTCCAATAGGCGGTAATGTTGCCGGCATTCCCCACCGGCAACACATGAACCATCGGGGCATCGCCGAGCTGATCGCAGACTTCCATCGCGGCGGTTTTCTGCCCCTCGATCCGATAGGGATTGATCGAGTTGACCAGTTCAATGTGGTAGGTCACAGACAATTCTTTGACGATGGTCAAGGCCTGGTCGAAGTTTCCTTCAATCTGGATCACTGTGGCTTGATGCATCATGGCCTGGGACAGTTTCCCCATTGCAATCTTCCCGGCAGGAATCAACACATAAACCGCCAGGCCCGCCCGCGCGCCATAGGCTGCTGCGGAGGCGGAGGTATTCCCGGTCGAAGCGCAAATCACCGCCTTGGCACCGGACTCAACAGCCTTTGAGATGGCCATCGTCATGCCGCGGTCCTTGAAGGATCCCGTCGGATTCATACCTTCGAATTTGAGATAGAGATCGATGCCAGGCGCAATCTGCTTAGCCAGCCGCGTCGCCCTGATGAGTGGCGTGTTGCCTTCCCCGAGCGTCACCACGGGGGTCTGGTCGGTCACCGGCAGAAACTTTCGATATTCTTCGATCACACCATGCCAGCGATTCATCGCATTACTCGTCCTTACCCTCGACCCGGATCAAGGTGGTGGGCTCGGAAATGAAGGCCATGCGATTGATCGCTCGCAATGCCGTTTGGACATCGCGCTCTGCGGCGGTATGGGTCTTGATCACAACCGGAACCGTTTGCCCTTCGCGGCGCCCCTTTTGGAGGACGGACGAGATACTGATGCCACACCGCCCCAACTCCCCCGCAATTTGCGACAAGACACCGGGGCGGTCCAATACCATAAACCGGAGGTAGTAGAGCGAGCTGATTTCTTCCATCGTCCGCATCCGAAGCGGCCGACGCTGGTCCTGCCGAAACGAAGCAGGCGGTACTCGCCCAACCGCGCCTTTCAACAGATTACGCGCAATGGCAACGAGATCGCCGACCACCGCACTGCCGGTCGGCATAGAGCCGGCGCCCCGGCCATACAGCACCACGTCGCCCACGGCATCGCCGACCAGTTGAATCGCGTTGTAGACTCCTTCGACCTGGGCAATTGGAGACGAGGAGGGCAACATCGTGGGGTGCACTCTGGCTTCAACTTCGTCGCCGACCAGCTTGGCAATGCCCAGCAACTTGATCGTACAACCGAACTCTTTGGCGTAGGCGATGTCGAGCGGCGTGATGTGGGTAATCCCCTCGGTGTATACCTCTTTCACATTGACCGGCGTACCATAGGCCAATGCCACCAGTATCGCCAGCTTGTGTGCCGAATCAATACCGGCCACATCGAATGTCGGATCCGCTTCGGCATACCCGGCCTGCTTCGCTGCGTCGAGTACCGTCTCAAAACTCTGGCCTTCATGGGTCATGCGCGAGAGAATGTAATTGGCCGTCCCGTTGATGATCCCATAAATGGATTGGATGGTGTTGGCCGCCA
>CAZGYZ010000098.1:0-5351 GCA_964530675.1 uncultured Nitrospira sp.
GCCGATCTGCCGCGCCACGGCGCAGGCCCCGCAGACCCAGATGGGAATATTCGCCGCTTGTACGGCTGCCAATAGATCTTTCAGTGGCGTCAGATTCACCCCCGTCACATGATCCGCAGTTCCTTTGCGCCCAAGCGTGACCGCTTCGTTCCAGAGCCAGAGCACAACCTCGTGCCCTTGCTCCTTTGCAACCTTCGCTGCCATGAACGGCAGTGTTGCCATGGTAGGATCATCGGTGCCTCGGCTTCCAGAAATAATAAATGTCGCCATGTTCCCCTACTCCTTGTCATCGGCGTTTTTTCCTCTCACCTCTAACTCCTCACCCCTAACCCTTTACCCCTCACGCACTACCCCCTTTACCCCCCGCTTCACCCCGAACCCCTTACCCCTATTTGGCTAATGAACGGACATGGTGAATCAGCTGCCAGACCTGGTCATCCGACAATCCGGAGAATGGCATCATCCCTGTTCCTGGCGAACCGTTCTTGATGATCCAGAACAGTTGACCATCGGGAATGTCTTTCATCATCGCGCCACATGTAAAATTTCTTGGCGGCGGCGTCAGGGCGGCTCCCATGATGCCCTTCCCGTCGCCTTTTTCTCCATGGCACATCGCACAGGCAACAGGCTGCGCCGTCTTGAGGAACAGCTCCTTTCCCGCTTGTACCGTGCCGGCAGATACGGGAAGCGGATTCGTTTTGGCCAAGAAATCATCCGACACCCGTACAGATTGGCGCGGTTGCACACAGGTTACCCCCTCTCCCCCCCTTTGGGCAGCCGCCATATCAGGGACACCTTTGAAGGTCACCTTCAGATACGCAATCACATCGGCCACACCTTGCTGACCGATCGTCAAGTTCCAATAGGGCATATTCGCCGACTTCCCCACTGCCGGACCACCATGGTTAATCACATTGTAGAGATACTCCATCGGAAGCTTTTCGAATGGTATATTGGCATGAATCGCCGGCTTGGGTAGCAGACCGGAGGCTGCCGGTCCGTCACCTTTACCGGTCGCGCCATGGCACTGTGAGCAGTATTCCTTGTAGATAACTTTGCCTCGATCCGGGCTGGCCATCCCGAACTCCGGACTCGTCCAGGGCTCGTAATACTTGAAGTCCTTCACGCCCTGCACCATGAGGAACCCGATCACTGCGCGGAGCTGTGGTTCCGTCGCATCGGCCAAAAACTCGCCGCTATGCGGCACGAAGTCTTGCGGATTCAGTCCGAAGCGGAAAAGCCAATCCTGGTCGTACCTCTGTCCGGCCGCTACAAGCGATGCGCTCTGCGGCCCTCCGATGAGCTTCCCGTTCTCTTCGATCACGTGGCAGCCGAGACAGGCGTGCGCCTTGTATGCCATCCCGCCGAATGAGGCCTCGAACTTCGTCACTTTCGAGAGATCGAACGCGCCGACCTTCACGCGAGGATCCTTGTTGTGCTCAGCAAAGTAGTCGGCGATGGCATTGGCCTCCGGCTCAGTAACCACTGGATGCTTCGACGGAACCTCGGTCAGATCCCATCGATAGCCCTTCGCATACAAGGGCGCTTCTTTGCCCATCAGCCACCGGATCAGCCAGGGCCGCTGATACTTGCTGCCGGCCCAGATCAGGTCGGGCGCCTTGAGATTGAAACGAGAGTCGGCCTGACCTTCCAGCCGATGACATTGAGCACAGGTTTGCTGGATAATGTCTTTCGCTCGCGACTGATCGCTCGCAAATAAATGATGAGGGAACGACATCAGCCCCACGAACGCGAGTATTGCGCTGCCAATGACCACCCGGTTTCTCACATTCATGTCACTGCTCCTTTCACGATTGCTTCTCCCCCGCGGTGATGGGAGTTGAGTTGGATCGCCACGCCGGCAGGCACCGCGAGGGATTGATGCACGGTGCAGCCATGCGCCACTTTGAGGAGCCGCTCGCTGTGTTCAGCCGTGATGCGATGCGGCAAGTGAATCGCCAGTGTAACCTGGCCTACCCGATGAGGCTGTTCCGACATGATCCATTCCGCCTCGACGCTCAACCCTTTGGTCGAGATCTGATGGCGGTCGCAGTAGCGGCCCACGAAATAACCGACACAACTAGCCAGTGAACCGACGAAGAGTTCGACAGGACTCATGCCGACATCCTGTCCTCCATCCTCGACCGGCTGATCCGTCACAACCCGGTGCTTGCCACTCGTGATGTCATGCCGAGTTCCACCATGATATGAGACTATGAGTTTCATGGCGGCTCTCCTGACGTTTAACGTTTAACCTTTCACGTCTCACGCCTAGTATGGCGAATCGGAAGGCTTACTGCCCTTCGGCCAGTCGTTCACTTTGCCGGGAAAATCAGGCCTTGGCTGGGCATTGATGTACGCCGCTACATCGTAGGCGTCATCATCCGACAGGCTCCAACCCCAACTACGCGGCATATTCGCTTTGATGAACGCGGCAGCCACGCTCACCCGTGCCATGTCTGCTCCAATCGTGTAGGACTGGGGCCCCCAGACCGGCGGCGCTGCCATCGTGCCCAGGCCGTCGGAGCCGTGACAGAAGGCACATTTGCCCGCAAACACCTTTTTCCCGTTGTCTGAATCGATTGGACGCCGTGACTGAATGAACTGGAAACCCCGCCAGGATATAGTCGCACCGCTCGGTACTCCGCGTGAAAGCCAGGTGATGTAGGCCACGACAGCCTGCAGCTTAGAACTGTCCGGCGGAAGCGCCCGCCCATTCAGGTTCCGCTCAAAGCACTCGTTGACACGATCAGTGAGCGTATTCACCTTTGCATTGCGGGCGCGATACTCGGGATAGACTGCGGCTAGGCCGACGAACGAGGCAGCGTTCGGATTGAGCCCGCCGTCGAGATGACAGTTGGTACAGTTGAGGCGATTGCCGACATAGGGTTTGGCATATTGCTGTGTATCGACGACAATCTTATAGCCAAGCCTGATCTGTTCACCCAGTTGACTGCCAGGAATGGTTTCCGGGGAGGGTGGAGAAAATTCTATCGGCGCGCTGCCCATTTGGCTGGCCTCCCGAGGCTGCTCGGTCTCGACCCGAGACCTCTCGCCTGAACAGCTCACGAGCAATATCGTCCCAAGAATAGTCGGCAACAGCCACATCATAGCTCTCTCTTGTGCCAAGACCATGCCACTATCAAGAGGAACCGACCTATCCTTTACTCCTGTCAAATCACAGGGTTAGCCAACAGATTCCGATCACCCTGAAGCGAAAAGCCACAGCGCCGACCTCGTCATTGTTGCGGGATGCTACAGAAGACTGACGAGGGGCGAGAGGAGCGAGACGAGTGGGGCGGACAACGGTTCGAGGTTAGAAGTTCGAGGTTCCTTGAACTTCGAACCCAGAACTTCGAACTTCTTGTTGCGCCTGTCTCGCTTCACGCTTCACGCGCAAGAGCAGTCATGGAAAATGCGAGTAGAGGGTTCCTGTTCAGAACCAGGCCCGCACGCCCACCACAAATCGAATCTGACTTGGATTTCCACCCTCTTGGCGCACAAGGGTAGCGGTCTCGCCGAAACTTCTATCGAGGGAGATGCCGATGTAGGGCGCAAACTCGCGCCGGAATTCATAACGCAGCCGCCCCCCGAATTCGAGGTTGTTGAGCCCGGAACCGGTCGTAAATTCCTCGACTCGTTGAACGGCGGCGTTGGTCTCGAAGCGGGTCTGGAGGATCAGCCGTTGCGTCAGCAATAGGTCTTTCGTGAATGCCAGCCGTGCGGACACAGCCCCGTTCTGATCGATGAACAGAGAAGACTCGAATTCGTAGTTGTACGGGACAAGCCCTTCGATTCCTATCACGCCGAGCCCACGGGTCACGTTGTGCCCGCGGAATGTTTGAGTCTCGACGCGCGGACCGATCTGAAAATCGTAATATTTCTGGATGAACCGGCCATATAGGAGTTGAAAGTCCACGTCGTAGTCTGCTTTGAAGGCGGTGTCCTTCTGTCCTTCGCTTTTGAACCAGACTCGGTTGTAGTCCCCGCCGTACCAGCCCTCGATATCCCACCGGTAGTCGTCATGCCCTTGACTTCCACCTGTTCTCGGACGGTATTCGAGGACGTCGATGAGAGTGAATAGACGATGCTCCTGATCGTTAACGGGAGCAGGCCAGTCGCCTGGCGGAGAAAACTTAGACCGCGTGCCTTCCTGCTTGGCAAAAGAACTGACTGTCACAGAGGCCTTGGATGCGGTCGGGCCGGCTGGCGCCTTTCCGTTTTGGGCCGTATCAGTCACCGTTGACTTCTTTGGAGTCATGGGGAAGTCGATCGAAGGTTGTGCAGCGACGATCGTCAGGATGATGCCGTCGCTGAGCAAGAAGGCCAAAACGGCTGCACAGAGGCTTGCGGAGAATCTGATAGCCGCGCCTATTCCGTTCATGGTTCAGACACCTCGACGAGCCGGAACATCCCCGCCTCCATGTGGAGGAGCAGATGGCAGTGAAATGCCCAGGGCCCTGGCGCGTCCGCGGTGACGGCGACAGACAGCCGTTCTGCCGGCTTGACCACGACCACATGTTTCCGGGGAAGATTGGCGCCGGCGCCATTTTCCAAATGCATCCACATCCCGTGCAGATGGATCGGATGTTCCATCATCGTATCGTTCACAAAGGTCAACCGCACCCGCTCGCCGTACCGGAAGCGAATCGGCTCTTTGGCTTCTGAATATTTCTTGCCGTCGAACGACCACATGTACCGATTCATGTGGCCCGTGAGATGGAGTTCAATCTCGCGCTCCGGTTCCCGCTGGTCTGGATAGGGCGCCAGACTTTTCAAATCGGTGTAGAGCAGCACCCGGCGGTCGCTGTCTTCCAGTCCTCTTCCTGGTTCCCCCAACCGGTTCCGCGAATACTCGGCCACCATTTGATTGCCGGGACCATGATCGTCTGGGCTATGCTTGACTGGCTCGGCGCCAGGAATCATCGAGCGGCCTTGATCGCCTGCACCCTTGGCCGGCATCTCTTGCATATCTTGCACAGGCGGCGTTCCCGAACCGTGCTGCATGTGCTCCCTGTGCTGATTGTCGTCAGACGGGTTCCTGTTCGCCATATCGCCGGACTGGTTCATCACGGGCATCTTCATACCAGACATGTCCATGCCCTCCATACTCATGCCCATATCCTCCATCGTTCGAAGCGGCCGGGGCCGACGCTCAGGGATCGCCACCGCCATGCCCGTTCGCGGCGCGAGCGTGCCGCGCGCATAACCGCTGCGATCCATCGTCTCGGCAAAGATGGTGTAGGCGCGGTCCTCGGCAGGCTCGACGATCACATCGTAGGTTTCCCCCACTCCCATGCGAAACTCATCCACCGCGACAGGCTGGACGTTCTGCCCATCGGCCTGCACCA
>CAZGYZ010000098.1:5451-7106 GCA_964530675.1 uncultured Nitrospira sp.
ATGCGAAACTCATCCACCGCGACAGGCTGGACGTTCTGCCCATCGGCCTGCACCACCGTCATGGTGAGCCCCGGAATGCGCACGTCGTAGAAGGTCATGCTGGCCGCGTTGATAAATCGCAGACGCACCCGCTCCCCTCGACGAAACAACCCCGTCCAGTTCCCGGCTGGAGAAAGGCCGTTCATCAGATACGTGAAGCTGTATCCGGTGACGTCCGCGAAGTCGGTCGGGTCCATCCGCATCTGGTCCCACATCAAGTAGTTCTTGATCGCCGTCCATAAACCCATGCGCCTGACATCGGTCAAGAACTCACCCGCCGCACGTTTCTGAAAGTTGTAGTAACCTCCTTGCTTTTTCAGATTTGAGAATAGAGTTTCGGACGATTCAAAGCTCCAATCCGAGAGCATCACCACATAATCACGCTCATAGCGAAACGGCTCCGGTTCGATGGGATCGATGATCATCGGCGCATACATGCCCGCTAACTCCTGCCCTCCGGAGTGACTATGAAACCAATAGGTGCCGCTTTGCCTGACCGGAAAGCGATAGGTAAAGGTGGTGCCCGGCTCAATACCGGCGAAGCTCACGCCAGGTACGCCGTCCACGGCGGGCGGCAGGAGCAACCCGTGCCAATGAATCGACGAACTTTCTTCCAGGCGGTTCGTGACACGCAGGGTCGCCAGCTGACCTTCTTTTAAGCGAATTATGGGACCCGGTATCGTTCCATTGATCGTCATAGCCATCCCGGTTCGCCCGTCGAGGAGGAACAACTGCTCGTTGATCGTCAGGTCAATGACATCTCCGCTTAGTGCGGTCTGAGAACCGGAATTGGCGGTAGAGTTCGTCAGGGCATAAGCGGGCACGAGTCGTTCCACCACTGCCAGCAGCCCCAGCGCCGCCGCGCGCTTCAGCAGCAGACGCCTCGAAATAAAATCGGCGTTCATCGTGACCACCCTTCGCCTTTCTGGGCTTGATGTACCCCTGCCCAAGATTGGTACTTAGGCAGACCAGCCCAAGCAAACCTGTCGCAGCTGTTTTCTTGGAAAGCGTTCTAGTAGACAAAACGGCTATGTGGGTCAGCGTACGCGAGGAGGATGGAATTGACGGACAACCAGTTTGAGCGCAGGTGTGGCAGGAATTATGAGGCTCGAAAGGCCGAGCAAGGTGAAAAGAACAACGATCGTGCTCGTGGCCACAGCTCCGATGCAGGTGGAGCAGGACGTTGCAGCATCGTGGTGTAGATGGTCTGAGGCTAGATGATGGCTCCCCATGAGCGGGACCATGCACATCACTGTCAGACACAGCAGAACAAGAAGAATAATTTTACACATGACGATTTGATGATACATCTGCACACCTACTTAGTCAAAGCGCACCTCGGTTCATCTCGGCTGGTTCTCCGACGTGCAGTCTTTGTTGTACAACTCGACTCGGTTCCGCCCTCTGTGCTTGGCGTAATACATGGCCTGATCCGCGCGAGTCACGAGTGTCTCGACTTGATCGATTTCCGGAGATAACATCACGACCCCGATGCTGACCGTTACCAGGGTGGAGTGATGTTCCCACGTAAACTGCTCCTGTGCGATTTTCAGCCTAATGCGCTCGGCAATCTGCAGGGCGCCGGATTGATCGCACTCCACCAAACCGATCACAAA
>CAZGYZ010000099.1:0-7044 GCA_964530675.1 uncultured Nitrospira sp.
TCGGGGGCGTGCTCGTCAGGCCGCGTCGCTGGAAAGACGACATCATCGAAGTCGAAGTTCCTGCGAATGCTGCATCGGGGGATGTGATGGTTCGATTGGCATCGTCCGATCCCTTGCCGGACGGGTCTTGTTGCGCTCCGGTCCAGTACACAGTGAGTAACGCTGTGCCACTGAAACTGATTCCGAGCATTCGGGTCGATCCGGTGAGCGGGCCGGTCGGCACGAAGGTCGTTTTTTTTGGCCAAGGATTCGGCTCTGAGAGGAGAACCGGTGACATGGTTACGTTCGGCGGGCACCCTGCCACCATCGCCCAGTGGTCGGATAGCGCCATCGTCGTACATCTTCCGATGGATGCGGAGACCGGACCGATCGTTCTGACGATGCAAGGGCGTGAGCGAATGGTCGGGACTTTTGCGGTTCATGTGCCAAAAGCGACAGCGATGAATCCTCCTGCCGCCCCCATCGGTACGCTACTCAGAATCAGCGGCGAACATTTCGGATTCTATTCGGAAAGTGGAGCGACGCCCTACGCCTTTACCGATTTCAATACGGGAGAGAATCGAGTCGATATCGGAGGGGTCCGCGCCGTCATCTATCGTTGGCAAGATGATCGCATCGATGTGTGGGTACCCTTCAGCGCAAAGAGCGGACCGGTCGTGATCTATCGAGGCGCGACGAAGCCCAATCCGGATGGTTCCTGCTGTGCGACGAAGGAGACCCTCAAGACTGAGGCGGGAGTCTTTACCCTGGTGACGCCGAAGATCGACTCCTTCAGTCCGAAATCGGGAGGGCTGGATGAGCTGATCACCATTAAAGGGTCAGGCTTCGGCGCGTTTTTGAAAACAGCCGAGCATGCCTATTTGGGTCTCAACCAGGGGGCCTATAAGCGGCGGGATATCGAGATGGACGAGAACGTCTCGCGTACGGAAGTACTGTTCAGCAATGTCGCGGCGCAGGTGATGTCCTGGACGGATACGGAGATCGTTGTGCGAGTGCCTCATCGGAATCTCTATGGTATCGGGAAGCGCAATGAATTCTTTAACGAGCTTGCGACTGGACCGCTGATTGTGCGGCGCGGGTCCTGGGATGTGCAGCCCGATGATACTTGTTGTACTCCGAAGAAGTGGCTGACGTTGGAAGCGGGCACGTTTACCATTCTCGCCAAGGGCATGCCCGATCAAGGCTACTTCAATAGCACTCGCCCCGACGCCGATACTACCCAGTGAGATACGGATTGCCTGGATGCCTTGCGGTCGTGGTGCTGGCGACGCAGCTATGCGCCACTCCTTCGTGGGCTGCTGACTCTCCTCTGACGATTACCCCTCAAGCGAGCCATACGGAAGCTATCCTAATGGGGCTCTATTTTCATACGCCTCTGCTGGGCTGGGCAGTGGGGGCCGGCGGTACTATTGTCAAGACGGTCGATGGCGGGAAGAAGTGGAAGAAGGTCGTCAGCGGCACCACCGCGAGCCTCTCGGGGGTTTTTTTTCTCGATGAGAAGTTGGGGTGGGCCATTGGAGCCAATGGAACGATTCGACGGAGCCAAGATGGGGGAGATACCTGGTCCTTACAACTCGCCGATACCCAGGTAGCGTTCTTCGGCCTCTCGTTTGTGTCGCCCACCGAGGGGTGGGTGGTCGGTGGCAACGGAACCATTCTTCATACGAAGGACGGTGGACTGCACTGGGTCGATCAAGCGAGCAAGACGAGCGCAGCGCTCTACGGCATTCAATTTCTTACCGCACAGCACGGGACGGTGGTTGGGGCAGTAGGGACTGTCTTGATGACGGACGACGGCGGGATCACCTGGACTCCGCAAGAGACTCAGGGGGCTGTCACGCTGTTCGATGTGTATTTTTCCGATACCTCGACCGGATGGGCCGTTGGAAACGCCGGAGCCATTTTTCAGACAAGCAATGGCGGCCAACAATGGATCGATCGCACGTTGCCTTGCACCAGCACCTGTACGAAGCTGACAGATCTCTTGAGAGTGCGTTTTACCGATCCTCAGACTGGATGGATTGTGGGGGAACGGGGCATGGTCTATCGGAGCATCGACAGCGGTTTTACTTGGACTGAGCAGGGTACAATCGCAAAGGCTTCGCTATTCGGCCTTTCGTTTCCTACTAGGACGGAGGGCTGGGCCAGCGGAGAAAAGGGTACGATCGTTCACTTGGCTATCGGCCGCTGATGGCTGGCAGGATGCTGAAAAAGTCCGCCAGCTTTCAGGAAGGTTAAGGCTCAGGTTGAGGCTGAGAGCAAAAAGTCTGGACTTTACTCAACCTTAACCTTGACCTCAGCCTATCCCGTTTCATCGAGCCTTGATTGGAGAATGCTGAGGGCGGCGATCGCTGCAGTCTCAGCCCGCAAGATTCGTGGTCCGAGGGTGAGCGGGAGGAAACCCTGCTCCTGCGCAATACGTTGCTCGTCTGGCGCCCATCCTCCTTCCGGCCCTATCAATAAGATAATGGGTTGCTGACGATCTGCCGGCAATGGAATGGTTGCGAGTGAGGAGCCGTTGGAGCGTTCTACGAACAGGCCTTTCAGTGGCGCCGAGGCATATTGTCGGCAGATCCCCGGGAGGCTTACCGGGTCTGCGATAGTGGGAAGCGTCCATCGTTCGGACTGTTGTGCCGCGTCTCGCGCAATGCGTTCCCATCTGGACCGTTGATGTTCCAGTCGTTCCGGGTTGGGCTTGATGACGCTGTGTGTACTGTGAATGGGCAGGATGATCGCGACTCCGAGTTCTGTGGCCTTCTGAATGACCCAGTCCATCTTGTCGCCTTTGATCAAGGCCTGGCCGAGCACGATCGGTGGGGTTCTATGCATCGGTTCAGTCTGTCGGTCGATGATGCGGCTGTCGATGGCCTGTGGGGTGACGTGGGTCACTTCCACGTGATAGCGGGTTCCACATCCATCGTTGAGGGTGAGGGAATCTCCTGGGCGCAAGCGGAGACTATCACGAAGATGATGGTGGAGATCACCGGTCATGAGGATCGTGGGTGGAGTGACGGCGCGAGGGTCGACGAAGAACGTGGACATGGTGCAGGTGTCGGGCGATGACCGATGGCGCTATTCGAAAAAGGTCTTCATCTTGTCAAAGAAGCCGTCGCTATCCTCTTCCATCGACATGCCGCTTTCTTTGGCAAATTCTTTGAGTAATTCTTTCTGACGAGCGGTCAGTTTGGTAGGAGTCTGAATCTTGATAACAAATACCTGATCGCCGGTACTCTGGTTCTTGAGGCTGGGAATGCCCAGACCTTTGATACGCAGGGTTTTATCCTGCTGCGTACCGGCAGGAATCTTGATGATCGTATTGCCTTTCAGCGTGGGAACCTCGATCTTCCCTCCGAGTACGGCTGTGACGAACTGAATGGGGACGTCACAGAGGATATCCTGCCCTTGGCGCTGAAAGAGTTGGTGCGGCTTGACGGTAATTGCCACATAGAGATCGCCCGGCGGGCCTGCGTTGGTTCCGTGCTCCCCTTCGTTTGAGAGGCGCAGACGCATGCCTGACTCGATGCCGGCCGGAATATGTACGGCGATGGTCCGTTCTCGATAGGTGCGTTGGCGGCCCTGGCAGGCCGAACAGGGCTCTGTGACGATCCGTCCTGCTCCCTCGCATTGGCCGCAAGGACGGGAGATACTGAAAAACCCTTGCTGGAACCTCATCTGTCCGGCCCCTTTGCAACTGGGGCAGGTCTTGACCGATGCCGCACTTTTGGCGCCGGTCCCTTTGCAGTCGGTGCACATTTCCCAGCGCGGGATTTTGAGTTTGGCCTCTTTCCCGTAGACGGCTTCTTCGAAAGTCAGTTCCAGGTTGTATTGGAGGTCGTTGCCGCGCTCTGCTCGATTGCCGCCTCGCTGGCCTCCGAAAAAATCCTCGAAGATGTCGTTGAAGGCATCGCCGAAGCCGCTTCCGCCGAATCCATCCGGTCCAGGGCCCTGCTGAGTTCCGGTGTGGCCGAACATGTCGTAGCGCTTGCGTTTGTCCTGATCGCTCAGGGTCTCGTAGGCTTCATTGACTTCTTTGAACTTTTCTTCAGAGGCTTTCTTCTGTGCCTCTCCCGTTTGAAGATCGGGATGGTGTTGGCGGGCCATCTTTCGATAGGCCTTCTTGAGCTCGTCCTCGGACGCGGTTCGCTCGACACCTAAGGTTTCGTAGTAGTTGGGTTTGGACACGGACGCCGTCTCTCAGGATGAAAGAGCAGCAAGACCGAGCCCCCTGTATCGGCGAAGCTCGGTCTCACTGACGGTATTCTAACTTATTTCTTGTCTTTGTCCACTTCTTCGAACTCTGCGTCCACGACCTTTTCATCCGTCTTGGTCTCGCCGGCTCCGGTTCCGCCTTCGGCGCTGGCGTCACTGCCGGCCGCAGCCGATGCGGAAGCCTTCTTATACATTTCCTCCGCCAACTTGTGGGAGGCGGTCGTCAATGTTTGGGTGGCGGACTCGATTGCTTCGGGGTCCGTTCCCTCCATCGCTTTTTTCAGCGAGGCCACGGCTTCCTCAATCTTGGTTTTGTCTTCTGCGGCGATCTTGTCGCCATGCTCGCTTAGGTTCTTTTCCGTCTGGTAGATCAGGCTGTCGGCCTGGTTTTTGGCTTCGGCAGTCTTCCGCCGCTTCTTATCCTCGTCGGTGTGGGCCTGCGCATCCTTCACCAGCTTTTCTACTTCTTCCTTGCTCAAGCCGCTGGAGGCCGTAATCTTGATGGACTGTTCTTTCTGCGTGGCCAAGTCTTTGGCCGAGACATGGACGATGCCATTGGCGTCGATGTCGAAGGTCACTTCAACTTGCGGCATCCCACGAGGCGCGGCAGGAATGCCGACCAAGTCGAACTGGCCGAGGAGCTTGTTGTCGTTCGCCATCTCGCGTTCGCCTTGGAACACTCGAATGGTGACCGCCGTTTGATTGTCGGCAGCCGTCGAGAAGACCTGGCTCTTTTTCGTCGGGACAGTCGTATTGCGCTCGATCAACTTTGTGAAGACACCGCCGAGGGTTTCGATACCCAGCGACAGCGGCGTCACGTCGAGAAGCAGGACGTCCTTCACTTCGCCCTTGAGCACGCCGCCTTGAATGCCTGCGCCGATCGCCACCACTTCGTCAGGGTTCACACCCCGATGCGGTTCTTTTCCGAAGAATTCTTTCACGGCCTGAATGACTTTCGGCATGCGGGTCATGCCGCCGACGAGGACGATTTCATGAATGTCACGCGCGGAGACGCCTGCATCGGACAGGGCCTTCTTGCAGGGCTCGATCGATCGTTGAATCAGGTCGTCGACCAGCTGTTCAAGTTTCGCGCGGGTCAGTTTCACGACCAGGTGTTTCGGTCCGTTAGCGTCCGCAGTGACGAAGGGCAGATTGATTTCGGTATCCTGAGACGATGAGAGCTCGATCTTGGCGCGCTCCGCTGCCTCTTTCAAACGTTGGAGAGCCATCCGGTCTTTTCGAAGATCAATGCCTTGATCCTTTTTGAACTCGTCGACCAACCAGTCCATGACACGCTGGTCGAAGTCGTCGCCGCCGAGGTAGGTGTCGCCGTTGGTCGACTTGACCTCGAAAACGCCGTCGCCGATCTCAAGGATGGAGACGTCGAACGTACCGCCGCCCAAATCGTAGACGGCAACCCGCTCATCTTTTTTCTTGTCCAGACCGTAGGCGAGGGCTGCAGCGGTCGGCTCGTTGATGATCCGGAGTACGTTCAATCCTGCGATCTGGCCCGCATCTTTGGTGGCCTGGCGCTGGCTGTCGTCGAAGTAGGCCGGGACGGTGACGACTGCTTCGGTGACTTTTTCTCCGAGATAGTCCTCCGCCGTCTGCCGCATCTTTTGCAAAATCATGGCGGAGATTTCCGGCGGGCTGTAGCGCTTACCGCGCAATTCGACGTGGGCGTCGCCGTTGTCTCCCTCAGAGATCTTATAGGGAAGCCGCTTGGCAGCGTCGGTAACTTGCTGGCTGCGAAATTTGCGGCCCATCAGGCGCTTGACGGAGAAAATCGTATTTTCAGGATTTGTAATCGCTTGGCGCTTGGCAATCTGCCCGACGAGGCGCTCACCTTTCTCTGTGATGGCGACGACGGACGGTGTGGTGCGGGCTCCTTCTGCGTTGGCGATCACAATTGGTTCACCACCACTCATGATGGAAACGCAGGAATTTGTGGTTCCAAGGTCGATGCCGATCACTTTGCCCATGTTCTACTCCTTCCTCACTAGGTCTGGCTTTGATAAATATTACGATGAACGAATCGTGTTGTCTGTTCCTGGTGCGCCATTCTCTGTCTGTCCGGTGGATACGCTCACCATGGCCGCTCTCAAGATACGATCATGCAAGAGATAGCCTCGCTGAAGCTCGTCCAGCACATGCTGCGCTGGAACCTTCTCCGATGCGATGGATACGACCGCCTGATGCATGGCAGGATCGAACGGCTGACCGATCGTTTGGACGGGTGTGACATGAAACCGTGACAGGGCGCCCGTCAGTTGCTTGAGGGTGAGATCCACGCCCTGGATGAGAGCCTTGTTATTTCCCCCCTCGTGCGAGGCCTTGATGGCCCGTTCGAGATTATCGACAACTGGTAAAAGTTCTTTAAGTAATGACTCATTGCCGAATCGGATCTGGTCGCGCTGGTCGCGCTGGATCAAACGTTTATAGTTATCGAACTCGGCGGCAAGCCGGAGATATTTGTCGTTCAAGCTCTTTGCCTCTTCAGCCTTTGCTGTAAGCGCCAGCTGAAGCTCTTCGATCAAACCTGTGTCCTCTGTGGCGGTGCAATCGTCGGAAGATGGAGTACCCAAGTTCCCGATTGTATTCGTATTCTTGTGTTCTTCAGGCATCTAAGACTCCTCTGTCCGACAGAAGATAGCCATAGGGCCTATAAAGTCAACCGGCCCAGAAAAATTAATTACTTGTGGAGGGAAGGGTGGACTTTAGGAGGCTGAGGGTTGATCTGGTTCATTGGGTTAGTTTCGTTCAACCAAACAAACGAGACAAACCAAACAAACCCAATAACGGTCTTCTGCTGCTAGACCTGCATGGTGGGAGAGG
>CAZGYZ010000100.1:0-7026 GCA_964530675.1 uncultured Nitrospira sp.
TAACAGTCAGTTTTCTTGGCTTGACCTGAGTAGGCTATTGACACGCAATCATAGGACCATTGGCTCGCTCTCTGCTAGCCCACAGGACCATCTCCCTAGGCTTTCCAACCACATCCGATACCAGTTTCATTACTTGACCATCTGCCCACATCTAGCAGTATGAAGACCGTTAGCTGGTTTGTTTGGTTTGTCTTGTTTATTTGGTTGAACCAGACTAACCAGATCAACCATGTAACAAAGCAGACCAGCTAGAGATTGATTGCTTCCCCTTCCATCTGCCACAGTTAACGGTCTCGCGAGGAGACCGTCATGGGTTGTGCTGACAACCCTCCCTTCAAACCGCCGGACCCAGTTGTGGCTAACCAAGCTGTTACATCAACAGTCGAGCGTGAAATCAAACTGGCGATCAATGACCATTTTCGTATACCCAAACTCCCCGGCACCCCAATTCCACGACGCCTGCTGACTTCGACCTATTTCGATACCTCCCAGTATGACCTAGCCCATGCGGGGATTACCCTCCGCCATCGAGTCGAGCGCGGGAAACAAGCCTGGCAACTGAAGCTTCCGCTGATGAAGGACCGGCAGGAAGTGGAGCTGGTGGATCGCCGGCCGATTCCCCCGACCATGTTCCGCGACCTGCTCTTGCTCCATCTCGGACAGCGGGAACTCCTGCCTGTGGCGACCTTGCGAGTCTGGCGGGCTGGTATCCGTGTCCGCATGGACCATGCCCCCGCCGCAGACGTCACGATTGACCAGGTGTCCGTCATAAAGGACGGAGCGGTGCTTCAGCGCTTTCGAGAACTCGAAATCGAACAGGTAAATGGAGAGGACAGCACCGTGCCCGACCTCGAACGGCAGCTTCGTCGAGCGGGAGCCGACGATCATGACGGACGCCCCAAGCTCTTTCGCGCGCTTTCTTTGATAGTCCCCGATCCCGAGCCACCACCGGCATCGGATGCCCCGGCCTTGGCCCATGTGAGGTGGGCCCTCGGACGTCATGCCCGCTGGCTGCTTGCGCACGACCCCGGCACCAGGCTCGGAAGGGAACCGGAAAGTCTGCATCAAATGCGGGTGGCCACAAGACAATTGCGCGCCATCCTACGCGCCACCAGGCCCCTGCTGATTCCTGAATGGGCAGACTCGTTGCGGGAAGAGTTACGCTGGCTCGGCCAACTGCTGGGACTAGTCCGCGACCTCGACGTACAACTGGCCTATTTCCGTCAAGAATCTGCTGCGCTGGAGGCACGAGACCGGCGGCCCCTGACACAATTCATCGCTCATCTTGAAATCCAGCGAAACAATGCCCAGGAAGTCCTGCTGAATGGGCTGAAGAGCGCACGATATTTGGACTTGATCAGGCGGCTCCAGGAAGCGCCACACAATCCGACCGCCGTGGAGTCGACCATGACGGTGCGCGACCTCGCCAAGCAGGAATTCACAAAGTTGCGCAATGCAATCAGCCAAGCTGGTCACACCGCCAACAATGCCACTATTCACAAGATCAGAATCAACACCAAGCGGGCCCGCTATGCCGCCGAACTCGCGGAACCGACGATCGGCAAGCCGGCCACACGATTCATCAACAAAGCCCGCGCCGTGCAGGACGTTTTAGGCATGCACCAAGACGCCATTCAGGCTGAAGCGTATATCCGGACATTCCTCAAGCACTCGACCAGCGCGCGGGCCGCCTTTGTTGCCGGACGCATGGTTGAACGCCAGCGTCTGCGTCGAGAGAAGGCCAGGGAAAAGATGAAGCGGCTGTTGCGTGGTCTCTTAAAGCGAGGCGAGAACGCTTGGGAATAACAATTCCCGCAGGATTGGCAAGCGAGACTGGCGGAAAAACCGCATCACGTATACAGCAGTCGCCGAGGCACCTCAAGTTCCTGTGACAACGCCACGTTGTTCTGGCACTGGTTCAGTCGCTCGACGGCATCTGTTTACACGCCTTTGGATACCGTCCCACTCGTCTCTCGGCTATGTGCAGTCCTCCCCCGACCGTGTCAAGTGTGCTCGTCTGGAGTATCTCGATCTAGGGGGTCAGTACAGCCTATCCCTTTTCCCCGTACATTGGTTAGGACATATCGCGTTGCAGATTGACCTTCAAGGCCTTCGCCCATTGTTGCTGAAATCTGTCATAGGAAAGGGAGAGCTTGGCCTGCATGGCGGCGTCGAGTGATTGCCCAGTCCGCACTACATTTAGCACCTGCCGAATTCTATAGATCCCATATCGCTCAGTGAGGATGCGTGTTGCCAGGTCAGCTTCTACGTATGCCATCGGCAGAGAGTCTGCAGGAATTTCATTCCATCGTCCTTGTAAGGAGGCAAGAGGGATGAACGGGGGATGCTTCTTCCTAATCTCATCGAGATCGGACCAGGGGTCTTCGGCAAGCTGAAGGGCAAGCCCTTCCACCAACCATGTCGGGGTGACTGTCAGCTGTGTGTTCATTCTTGCGTGGAGCAGGGCGTGTACAAACTCATGACGTACCACGCGACTAAACCAAGCCAGATCATCCAGAGCTTGACCCGCAGGGATGTGAATGGTTCCTGATGCATGGTCGAACAAGGTGTCAGCCCACGCCGGCGTCCCCATCTCTCCCGAGAATTTCTGCTTCATGTGCAGCACAACCTTGATCGGGGTGTCGGGAACATACCCAAATTTCTGACAGATTTCTTGGTAGGCATACTCCAGAATGGCTTGCATGCGCATCCAGGTTTCTCGATTTTCAGCCCCATCGAATACCACTGTGAAGTGGGATGTGTTACGGGTCCGAGGCTGTCGCCTCGGTTCTACAGCAGATATCAATGGGGTTTTCACGCTGGACTTGACAGACACAGGAGTTACACGTCGTGGGGGATCAATCTCGGCTGGCGGTGATACCCCCATCGTCTTCCCAGCTGACATGCGAGACAGATTGGCGACAACTACCTGCTTATTGCTTTGCAGAGCCAGCGTAGGAACCTTCGCGAGCTGTAGCCGCGAGGAGGATCGGAGATCGGGATCGGTTTTGGCCGGAGATTTTATTGAAAGCTTCCGCAATCCAGCTTCGACTTGTACGTCGCGCCCTTCCTCTGGTTTCGCGCGGATCGCGTTTATAGGAGTACTTGGCGCTTGACTGAAATCGATGAGACGAGGCTGTGGGCTGTCCACCCTGGCGCCTTCCCCTCTCGTAATCTGGCCGGGTATCTGGGGCGTCAATAGAGCTGCGCTGTCGGTGGGCTGAGTCGGCTGTTGTGGCGTCGGCCGATCGAACGGCTCCCACCAGGCTTGATAGAGGACAAAAAGAGCGATCAGGAGCATCCCCCAGGGAATAAGAGGAGAAACGTGAGAGCGGTAAATCGGCTGCCGTACCTCTACTGCGCTTTTCTTCGGGGCTGTTTCCAACGGAACAGACTTCTTGCCCCTTTTCCCTTGCAGGACGACCACATCTTCTTGGGCCTTCTCGATATTTTGTTCAGGCTGTACCTGTTCTGGAATCGTATCCCTGGACCCGATGCTCTTAACGGAACAATCAGGTTTCGTAGGGTCGAGATAACGCATTCCTAGGACGGCTTTCCCCGTGCCGCCCTCGCCTATCAGTGCCAAGTCACTCATCGGGCCTATCCGTTCCGGAGATGTGGGAGGGAGAAACTCACGCAAACGCATGGCTGCGGACTCAGACAAGGTTGTAAATTCCAGTCCGGTAGTTTGGGATGCCCTCCAACGGACTGTCGCAACGTCCACCTGTAGAGGAGATTGCTGATGGGGCAGGCGGACCATAAGCGCAAGCTGCTCGCCTGGAGGGGGCAGGGTTTCGCCCATAAACTTTAGGCCATTCAGCGAAATATCAAACACAACCCCTAATCCATGACTCGATCCTTCCCTCCATGGAGGTACGTTGATGGGTGAGAATGAACAGGAGAAGGGGATTGGAATCCGGAGTCGTGAATGCTGACGTAAGTCGGTGCCGATCTGTTGGTTTGTCAAAAGTGCCCTCTCTGCTATGGCCCTAGCACGATACGTTTTCTCTGCAGCGGACCGATCCGCCATTTCACGCCCGCGCAGACCTCGCCGAACGCGAGGTCACATTCATGGCTCCGCACCCACTGAACCGATGCGCGTTCAATGACGAAGGGTGCGCTTTTTACTGGCTGCTGTTTCGTTGACTGCTCAATGTGGGACGCCTGTGCTTTCCGTTCCGGTGTTGTCGAACGAATGGTCAGTGACTTCATGGTGTGTCCTTCCTTGGATTACCCACTCAGAGACTGCCCGCCATCCGAGGCAGTCATGGGGAAGGGGACGAACGGGCGATCGAGACAGGTCAAGGAAAACGCCGGTCGCCGGTCGATTCGCCGAAGGGTTTCGGCAATACGTTCCGGTTTGCCCCAGTCGCTCCAGAGCACGCCGGTCAGTTCGACAACCGCCAGTTGGTTCGGGACGCGCTGCAGCAGGTCGGAGGAGAAATTTTTCGCCGGCATGTTCTGATAAATCGCCTTGAGTGCACGCCCCTCCTCGGACCCTCCGATGGCTTGGCTCAGCCGTTCAAAGAGCGGCATCATGTCCGGCACGCAGTGCCAACCCAGCGTCCAGAGCAGGTCCACCTTGGCGGCGAACACCAGCGTGTTCCAGAGCGCTCCTTTTCGTAAGGCTGTGTCGGCCTGAGCGGCATCTGGTTTTTCCAGGAAGGAGCGGACCGCCTGCACCGGTTCACCGGGCAGGTCGGCGAGGGCCTGGCCTGGCTGGATCCACCCATAGTCCAGTTCGAGACGATCAGGGGCGACACCCAGCATCACCACCCGATCAGGTCGCGACTCGGCGATCCGAACCGCACGGCGGACCGTTTCGAGAAACCGCTCTTCAGGGTAGACGAAATGATCCGACGGGTAGAGCACCACCGTGGCCTGCGGAGCCCTGGCGCGGATATAGGTCAGCGGCAAGAAGACCCCGGCTGCCGTATCGCGATTGGCCGGCTGAAAGAGGACGGTGCTGCCCAATCTGCCCTCCAGTTGCGTCAGCGCGTCGTGGCGATGGCTGTGTGCGACCACCGTGACCATGCGCTCCGGCGGCGTGAGTCGGCTCGCCCGGTCTAGTGTGTGCTGAAACATGGAGCGTGTGCCGACGAATGAACAGTACTGCTTCGGCTTGGGCCGGCCCAGCCAGCGATGCACCAACGACTTCAGCCGTGTGCCTTCACCACCCGCCAGAATGATTGACCATAGGTGATTCGACGAGCTGCGTGGGCTCATGATTCCCGCCCTCCCTGAATGTCACATTCACGAACTACCCACCGAGTCATGCCTGCTCCAACTCTGGGCAGCCATCCGGTGCATTGAGGCCCTATCGGTGTTCTTGGGTATGGCCGAACCGACCCAGAACCCTTCCCTTGGTTGGCCAGGATGTCGTGATCCACGCAGTCGCCGCAGTTGATACAACGCCACAGCGCTATCGGTTTGCCTGTGATGTCCCATTCCAGAGTTGCCGTATAGCTGAGGACCAGCAATCCGCTACAGCGCCGACAGGATGCGCCAGGCGGAACCGACGCCTGGTGGAGCGACTGCCCGTCCCGGTCTACTGCAGGATGGGATGCGTCGGGCAGAATGGGGGAAGCGGTGTCCAAGTCCAGCGAGCGGGCGCGCAGGGTCATGGCTACGTTCCGATCTTCTGGAAGTACTGCCGCACGATCTCTTGGACCTTCGTGAAACAGGTCGGGCAGTAGGTGTAAGCGAGCTCGAGCTTGGTCGGATTCACGCCATAGGTTTCACAATAGGTTCGTTGCGTCACCCAGCGCTCGAAACCGGGGATAGCTCCCGTCTCGTCTTGAACGAGTCCACAGGCGCAACAGGTGGGGAGCGGTGTCGGTGCGAGGAACGTCTCTCTCATCGGAGCGGAAGGCGTTTCACGAGTGGTCTGTGTGAGCAGGCTTTCAGGAGACATACGCCATTCCTTTCATTCGTCCATCCGACAAGGAACAGTGACGTAACGATGTGCTGAGGCTTATGAACATGGTTATAAGAACTCACAGCCGTTTGTGGAACCGGGGGGGCCCCAGTTCCACTTGAATATCTTATAAGGAGCCTGTCCGACATTGCCCTTCGTGACGAGGCGAAGGAGGTGTGGCTAGATGCGAAGCCACAGCTCCGAAAAAACCAGTGCTGTATTCGCTGGAATACGGTGAGCATGTTTTCATGACGAGAACGATGCAGATGGTCGCGGGTCGTTTGCCAATGTAGAAATATCAATGTCGAACAGGCTCCTAGAAGGCATTGTACGATGCAGAGTGGCAGAGCAACTCTCATGCCGAAGGGATATACCCGGCTTGCTTCCTACAATCGTGATTATTGAATGGGGCCGGTCTTTAGGAGCAGGATTTGTGTATGGGGATTCATACGGAGAAGAAAAAAACAATACAGCCGTAAGACCAGGAAGCAGTCTTCCACCACATATGGTCACCCGGCTTTGCCCTTCTCAGGGCTGTCGATGCCGCTGAGACGGATGCGTTCAGAGCGTGGGTTCTACCCCGATATCACGGACGGTTGAGTAAAGCATCGTTCCGCCTGTTGTTGCATGTCTAGAATGAAGCGTCCAAAGACCGAAGGCTTCCCATTCGCAAGAAGGCGTTCCACGTGAAGACGTCGAAGCAGCCGTTCCAGCTTCCGCACTCAAGAGTCGATCTGCACCCTGGCGTCGCTGATCCAATTGTCCGGGTCTTTGTCGATAAAGAATTGCGAGGGGAGGGAATGTGCACATTCTATCTTTCTGACGCCTCCGCCCCGCCAGCCGCCTACTGCATCCGCGGATCGAAGAGCCGATGGCATATGGCTAATGGCTGAAAGCACGCACAAAGAAAGTCCTATTTTCCTCTGCGACAGGCCATAGGCCACCAGTTATTGGTATCTGCTCTTCACTCCTGCGCTCATGCTGCGTGGGTCCGGACAGCTGAGCAGCCGCGGTCTTGGTTTGGGCGCTGGCCTAGAGCGAGGTTGGCTTCATACACACGAGGTTGTGCGGTAAGCGGTTCACTGGTTTGTGAACGAGGTGTTGCGAGA
>CAZGYZ010000101.1:0-7022 GCA_964530675.1 uncultured Nitrospira sp.
GTGAACGTGAGAAGGAGAAATTTTATTTGCTTGAGGTGGTGAGGTTTTCCCATCTTCGTTCGTCTTAGTTATTGGTGAGGGCAGCGTAATGACTCAGGTGTTCAGGCTGAAGGCTGAAGTGTTCGGAATTTCGATCTCCGACCTTCAGCCTAAACGCCTTCAGTCTATCTACCTGAGTCGTTACAGGACAGCAAGACAATCGGTGGGGCTGCGATGCTGTCGAACGCGGACACTGTGTATCTAGCCCGGGCTAGATACACAGCCGGAATGATTGAACCAGCAGGAGGACCTTGAAGAGATGGAAGCCTTGAAACACATGATCGAGTACGGGGTGGTCGGATTGCTCCTGGCGCTCAGCGTATGGACGTTGGCTGTTGCGGTGGAGCGGTGGCTGTTCTATCGCCGCGTTGAGATCAAGCAGTTTCCCAATCACCAGATGTTTGAAATGGCGTTGACCAAGCGCCTGGTCGTCATCGGAACGGTCGCCGCCAATGCGCCGTACATCGGGCTCCTCGGAACGGTCATGGGAATCATGTTGACGTTTCATACGATGGGCACGTCCGGCACAATGGCAGTCGGCACGATCATGATTGGGCTCAGCCTGGCCCTCAAAGCCACCGCGGTCGGCCTGCTGGTCGCGATCCCTTGCGTCGTGCTGAATAACGTCTTGCGTCGCCGCGTCGCCGAGCTCCTCACGCTGCACAGGGTCCAGCATGGAGCGTGAACTCAATCAGATCAACGTCATCCCGCTCGTCGACGTGATGTTGGTCCTGCTGGTCATTGTGCTCACGACGGCCACCTTCATCTCAACGGGACAGGTGCCTGTCGATCTTGCCAGGTCGAAAGAGGCCGGCGAACGGAAGGATACCCCGCTCGTCATCACACTGACCGCGGAGGGCCGGCTCTATCTGAACGATCAACCAGTGGCCCAAGGAAATCTGAATGTCGCCTTGATATCCCATCCCAAGGAATCGCTTGTCGTGGTGCGCGCAGACCGTGTGACGGTGCTGGAGCGGTTTGTCGGCGTCGTGGATGAAATCCGCAGTCTGGGGTTCCACCAAGTAAGCCTGGAGGTGATGAAGTCATGAATGGAGTGATGCTCGGTCACCTCGCCGGAAGGCGCGGGAAACATCGGGTCCACGGATGGATCGTCTCCGCGATCGTGCATGTGTGTGGGGTTGGCGCGGCATTTTCCTTGATGACCGACCTTCCGTTGGCGCCGCAACCAGAGCCGTTTCGATGGGAAGTTTCACTCCAGGAGCCGGTCGTACCGATTGCCCAGGAACACCCGGAACCGACGCCGGCTCCTCCGGTGCCGAAGAACGTGGAGCCCAGGCGGGTCGAGAGAACGCCGGTTGCGCCGCGCCAGACCGAATCGGTCGAACAAGTGGTGCGCGAACCGAAACTCCTCGACCGTCAGGCCCAGGTTCAGACTCGAGTGGTTGAGCAAGCAAGGGAATCGCTCCACGAAACAGGGGATCCTATCGTCCGGCAGGTCCAGGCATCTCCCATGGCTGAGAGCCGTACGGTGTCCTCACCAGTGGCTACGCCTACGGTCATGGCATCATCGCCACAAGCCCCTATCGTGCAGGATGCTGACACTCTGCACGAAGTTGTACCCACACCTCATGCTGCACCGCTGATCCAGCATCTGCCGATTCGCGAGCGGGTGCTTCGAGCGTTGCCACGCACGCAGGCGGATTATGGGTGGTTGCGGGATAGCGTCCTGGCGCGCATCCAACAACTGAAGCGCTATCCCTCACGAGCCAAAATGAACGATTGGGAAGGTAAGATCATCGTCCAAGCCGTCATTCGCGAGGACGGTTCAATCGTGGACTTAATGGTCGCTGAAAGTTCCGGCCACGAGGCATTGGATCAGGACGCCTTGCTGATGGTGAAGACGGCGTCACCGCTGACGCTCAAGCATCCGCTCGGGAAAGCGCAAGTGCCCATTTTGGTTCCCATCAGCTACAGGCTGGATGGATAACCGATGCAAAACGACATGAGATCTGTTCGAAAAGGAGATTGACAATGAATCACACGCGTAGAAGACGAACCATGAAGACGCTCGGTGTTGCTCTCGGCTGTCTCGCCGTCCTCTTGTTGATCAGCCATGCAGCCTGGGCAGAGACGAAAGAAGAGAAGCCCTTTCAGGCTGTGACGACGGATGCGAAAGGAGTCGAGACGGACGTCAAGAATCTCATCTTCTATTGGGAGGAAAAGGTCAGCGAAACGGCGTTCGTGCCGCATGAACTGCGGGAAGTCCCTGTCAAACGCGGAACGGCTACAGTCAAGATCAAATTCCATAATATCAAACATATTGATCTCAAACCGTCGGGGAACGGCGTGCTTCCGAACGTCACCATCACGCTCAACGACGGCAAGACCGGCGAGTTCGTCTTAGCCACCGCCGGCAGTTTCAAGGGCCAGTCTGACTTCGGAGAGGTCGAGATCCCGGCGGCCGAACTCAAAAAGATCGTCTTTAAGTAGCACTCATGTAACTACGCAGGTGTTCAGGCTGAAGGCTGAAGACTAAAGGCCTTCGGTCTATCTACCTGAGTAGTTAGGCCCTCAACAAGCATCCAGGTTCCTGCGGACCATCTATCCACGTTCCGCCTCTCTCAGTGGGAAAGGCATGCCTCGTTTCGGGTTCACTCCACCGTGCTTGCCGGAGGTCTGCAATGGGCCAGCAAGTGAAAACCTTAAGGTAGGGCGTAGTTTCTCACTATTTTTTTCAAAGGGAGGTTCAGGAATGAGAGCACCGCAAAGAGTATGCAGGATGATGGTCTGCCTTGCACTGGTGGCTGGCTCTGGCGTCAGCTCCGTGATGGCGGATAACAATCGCGTAACCTTTGAGATCACCGATGATCCAGGGGCGTGGTTCAAAAACACGGCGGGGCCGATTGCCGGCACGCAGTCGCTCGCGGTGGCGACGCCGGGGACGGAAGTGCGGTTTACCGGCAAGTCCAACACGGTGCACACGCGCACCAGTCTGATTTTCCCGACGGGCGCGATCAACATGCCCTTCGATACGCTGCCGCGCAAGGACCCGGATACGGTCATGCTCCACACCCCGGGGCTCTATGTATTCACCTGTAAGATTCACCCGTACATGTTCGGTGCGGTCATCGTGGACGATCCGAATACGCCAGGTTTGGATCTGGGTGAGTCGATCACGCTGGTGAATGGCATCACGGTGCCGACAAGCAGCGATCTGGCCACGCGCCTGCTGCGCACCTTCTTTATCGCGACCAATCCGGTCAATTGGGTAGATTATACGGCTACCGGACCCTGGCATATTACCTATCCCCACGTGCAAGTGCGCATCACCGGCGGGGGGGTTGCATTCTTGGATGACGTGCTCAACGCGCGCTATGGCAACGACCTGGACAAAGCCCCGTTGATCAATCCCACGACGGCCGCGGTCGGTGAAGTGTGGGTGGATACGCAGTTCGAGCTGACCGCCGGCAAGACCAAGCCTGGTACGGCGACGGCGTTGAGCGGCCAGACCTGGCAAGCGACACGGAAGGTCGCGCTGCCGCAGATCAATATGAACAATCCACACAATATGTGGACGGACCGGAATCAAACCCTGATCTATCAGACACAGTGGTTCGACAGTAAGCTGGCGGTCTTCAACCGGACGACGGGGCAGTTTCTGAACAACATCTCCGTCGGCGAATCGCCGTCCCATGTGATGACCAGAACAGATACCGATCAATTGCATGTCGCGTTGAACGGCTCGCCGGATAACGATTCGGTCGTGGAACTGGCGCCTATGGCAAACGGGATCCAGCGGCGGATCAACATTGGGCGCGGCAATCCCCATGCCCATTGGATGAGCCATGACGGCAAGACGATGGTCACGCCGAACGCCTTCTCGGCCGACAGCACGCAGTTCAGTTTCGCGAGCAATTCGATCGAGGCGATCTTGCCCGCCGGTGTCTTACCGATCGCAACCGGCATGACGCCGGACTCAAAGAAAACGTATGTGGCGAGCCTGCTCGATAGCACCATTACGGTGATCGATACGCAGGCGAAGGTGGTCGTCAAGACGATCAACCTTCTGGCCAACTACAATGCGATCACCGGGAACATCACCGGTCCGGTTGGCGCGTTGCCGATTCAGACACCGGTGAGCCCGAACGGCAAGAGTATGGTGACGGCCAATACACTCACGGGGACGATTACCATCGTCGATCCGGTGACCGACACCGTGGTGGCCATGTTGCTTTGTGAGCCGGGTTGTCATGGTGTGCAATACGGCGCCAAACAGGGTGGCGGGTACTATGCGTATGTCTCCAGTAAGTTTTCGAACGTACTGCTCGTCGTCGATCCCGATCCCAACAACGACGGCAATCCAGCCGATGCCGCCATCGTCGGACGCATCGTGTTGACGGCTACAAGCACCACGGCAACGGACGACACCATCGTCGGCAACCGTGGGATGGGTGGACAGGGAATCCTGGCCGTCCCTGTTGTCTATAATGGGTGGGTCCAGAATCTTCCGGACTCATGGAAGAACCAGCTGACGCCCGCGCAACAACATCCGCTTCAGTAAGTCAGTTCCGGCCCAGCCTGGAGTAACCTTCAGGCTGGGCCGGACTCCCCTCCAAGCAGGGGAATAACAGCTCATGAAATTTCTCCGATTTTCTTGGAAACTTTTTCTGCGAGGGCTCGCCAAATAGGGCATTAAGGGAAAATGCATGTCCACAAAAACCTCCACCACAAGGACATCCCTCTCAGCCGTTTCACGAGCAGCCTCGGACTTCACAAGAACTCTGGTTGCCCTCTGGCTGGCCTTGTGGGTGCTGACGCTCCCCCTCTTTCACATCCACACACAGACCAAAACCCAGCGCGGCATTCCCCACAGCGTCTTTTCGGCTGATTTGCCAGGCGAGTATGCTCCGCCCTCGACCGATTCCGTGACAGGCAGGGGCCAGGACCAGTAATCCGGCAAGGCCACTCGCTTGGCATCTGGTAGTTCTTATCCGGAACTCGCCTTCACCGCGCCAGTTCCCGCAAAAGATAAATACCTGCAACACCACCGCTCGAGTGCTGGTGTTCAGGGACACCACCAGTTCGACCCAATCGATTCATCCTTCACCCTCGCCGCATCGGGGAACGTTCAGCGCCATCCAATGGCGTATTTCTCCGAGCGCGCTTCTCGCGCGCCCCCGCGCAGCTGATCCCATTCTCGAAAATCAAAGAAAGACTCGCCTGGGTGAGCAGGTGAGAGGGGTCATCACGGTAGCGCCCCAGGGATTCGTCTGCTCGATGAGACCCTGATCTACCAACCGAATGTAGCTGAGACGACAGGCATCCATACTTAACCATAGGAGGTATATCATGCGTTTACTAACGTTGGCACTGTTGGGGACGACGACCCTGTTCGTCGCACCGCAAGCGCCGCTGTAAGTTCCACCTCACAACCAGACATGGCCACACTGACTGCCGTCAGTGTGGCCGATCAGACGATGACGGCCAGGCAAGGCCGTGGGGGACACGATGATACTGGTCGTGGCGGCGATAATAATCCCGGGGATGATGATCTCGTGGTCATTGGCTAATTCCATCTGCCACGCAGAAGGAATCGGTCAATGAAACACGCGATGGGACGCACGATCGACTTGGCGCCACTCTCAACTCATCTTGGAGAGAACAGCCAGGCGACGAGTTTCCATCCGTGAGCAAACATGATTGGATGAATGCCTGTCGGCTCCGGGGTGGTGGCTTAACTACCACCCCGCTTTTCCTATCAAGATAAAGGGCGCCAAGAATCTTTCGCAGCGCGTGGCGGGGATCTGGTTTGTTTGGTTTATTTGGTTCGACGAACGAAAGAAACCCGCGCGCCAGATACACTGCCCCAAGGTCGCCGTCCTCTGGCTTGTCACGGACGATACTGCAAGACTAGCGGAACGAGCAAGACAAGGTAAAAATCCACTCTACCCACGTCGCGCCTTTCACGCATGTCTCGCGATTTCCGCTCTTGCCATCCGCTCTTTTCTCCACCCCCTCCCCTCACACAACGGACTGTCTGCGAGTGCTGACGTTCAAGTGAAAAAAGATAGTCAGGTTTTGAGGACACGCTTCGTCTTATCTGGAGAGGACAAATGTTGAACCCGTGAGAGAAGCAAAGCCTCAAACGCCGGCGCACAACGATATCCGCTGTCACTGCGGGCAACTCATCGCGCGGTGGACCGAGGGGGGCATTCAGATTAAATGCAAACGGTGCCGCCGGGTGGTCAGTATTCCGTTCACAGCCATTCACGGTTCGCGCCCGACCCTGCCTGTGGAGGGGACGCGTCGGTAAACGAGCGCTGAGAGCGCAGGAAACAGAAGGCCAAAGGACGGAAAGTCCAGAGCCCACAGTAGTCGAAGCGACTGTGAGCAGTTTGCGCAGCGTAGCAGCGCAATGGACATGCCGTACTCAATCACAAGAAAGGAATGGCCTTCATGACCTGGAAAGCAATAGGAATTGGTCTGCGGATATTCACCCTTTTCACCCTGGCGGCATTTGGGCTGGCCAGTTCGGCTTGGGCGCAGACGGATACCGTCACCATCAACATTCCCCCGCAGGAGCTGTCATCGGCGCTCAAAGCATTCGCCGAACAAACCAATCTGCAAATTCTCTATGCCTCGGATCTCACGGGCGGGCTCACTACAAAAGGAGCCGTGGGAACCGTCACGCCGCAGGAAGCCGTCCGGCAGTTGTTGGATGGCACGGGCCTGCAGTACACGTTCACGGACGCCAAGACCGTGACGCTCCAGACGGCCGCTCCGCTCGCGCCCACAAGCCAAGCCGAACCGCTCGGCTCAGCCGAGCCGCCGACGGCCAAACAGAAGCCGGTGAAGATTCCCGAAGTCGTCGTGAAGGAGGTGCGGGAGCGGGACTACTCTCGCGAGGACGATAGGATCAAAGCGCTCAAAGAGATTCCTGGGACCGTGAACGTCGTGACCAGGGAGGAAATCCAGCGAGCCCATCCTAAAAGTGCCGACGAGATGCTTCGTCGAATTCCCGG
>CAZGYZ010000102.1:0-6999 GCA_964530675.1 uncultured Nitrospira sp.
GCGGGCTCGCCCCTCGGACCCTCAACGTACTGCACGAGTACGCCTCGGGTCCTCACGGCTCCGCGCGCAGGTCTCACGACGCGGCTCAACGATTTCGCGACGAACCGTCATGAATAATGCGGGCTCTAGGAGAGACAACTATAGATCACCCTAGGCCGATCGAAAAGTTTTATGGCAAATTACGGCACGGACGCTTTGCCGGGATCCCGAAGCGTCACCTTCTTGGCCTCACGACCTGCCCCCAAAACGGGGGTAACTTCTTTATAATCTTCGGCCTGAATACCTGAGTCGGTACGTCCTGCACCTTGACAGGATTCTTCCGGTCTCAGTAAGATGCGGCAACCTTTAATGCTCATCCTGCGAGGTGAGCAAGGAGTGCTCGTGAACGTTAATCAGGTCTGTATCTGGCTGCACTGTGTAACCTTCTCGTCGGACTTTGACGGGAGGGTTTTTTTATGCCTAACAGGCTGTTGATAAAGTCCGCCAGCATCGTTCTCGCATCGCTCAGAGGCTCAACGTACCGAAGCGTACGCCTCGCCTCTTCGCTCGCTGCGGCCTTGCTGGGCGGCCTTTCTGAACAGCCTGTATAACGTGAAACCTGAATCGTAAATCGCGCGGAGGTTATGGAAAGAGCATGGAGCGGTGATGCCGAGTAGCGATCGACAAGTTGAGCGGCTGGTGATGGATGCAGGCGATATTACGCGGGCGGTCACCCGCATTGCCCATGAAATTCTCGAACGGAATAAGGGCGTAAAAGATTTGGCGCTGGTTGGGATTCGAACCGGGGGGGTGCATCTGGCCCATCGGCTGGTGAGGCGCATCCAAGAGATTGAAGCGGCAGCGGTGCCGATCGGCGACTTGGATATTACTCTCTATCGGGACGACCTCTCCTTGCGGAAGGAACAACCGACTCTCCGTAAGACGTCGGTCCCATTCGATATTTCCGACAAGATTGTGGTGTTGGTCGATGATGTGTTGTTTACGGGTCGAACCATTCGTGCGGCGATGGATGGGTTGATCGACCTGGGGCGACCGGCAGAAATTCAACTTGCCGTCTTAGTCGACCGAGGCCATCGGCAGTTGCCGATCAAGGCGACCTATATCGGGAAAAATATTCCGACGTCGCGGGAAGAAAGTATCCAGGTGCTGTTGGAAGAAGAAGGCGAAGACGATCGAGTGGTGATCTTCAAGACGTGAAACGGAGGATGCCATGAGTCTCAAACGCAAAGATTTGCTGAGTCTGGCGCCCCTGTCGGTGGATGAGATCGCGCTCATCCTTGAAACGGCGGACTCCTTCAAGGAAGTCACGGGCCGCGAGATCAAGAAAGTGCCGGCTCTTCGAGGCAAGACAGTCGTCAATCTCTTCTTCGAGCCCAGCACGAGAACACGCACCTCATTCGAATTGGCGGCAAAACGGCTGAGCGCGGATGTGATTAACTTCTCGCCGTCGTCGAGCAGCGTCGTCAAAGGGGAAACATTACTCGACACCGCGCGCAATATCGAGGCGATGCAGGCGGATATTATCGTTTTGCGTCACCCCTCGGCCGGCGCAGCCGAAGCCCTGGCCCGCGGGGTGAAGTCTTCCGTGATCAACGCCGGAGACGGGTGGCATGAGCATCCGACGCAAGGCCTCTTGGATCTCTATACGATTCGCGAGCGTGGATTGTCGTTCGAGGGGCTGCCGGTGGCGATTGTCGGAGATGTGGCGCATAGCCGTGTGGCGCGGTCGAACATCCATGCCCTCGTGAAGCTGGGCGCAGAGGTTCGGCTGGTAGGGCCGCCGACGATGATGCCTTGCGGAGTCGAGAAACTGGGTGCGCGTGTCTACTACAATCTTGACGAGGCATTGCGCGGCGTGCAGGTCATCATGATGTTGCGTTTGCAACTCGAACGGCAGGGGATTGCGCTGTTCCCGACCATCCGCGAGTATGCGCGGCTCTATGGGTTGACGACCGAGCGGGTTGAGTTGGCGAATCCTGGTGCGATTGTCATGCATCCTGGTCCGATCAATCGTGGGGTCGAGATCGCTCCGGAGGTGGCCGATAGTTTGTCGTCGGTGATTCTGGAGCAGGTCGCGAACGGCGTGGCCGTTCGCATGGGGATTTTGTATCTCTTGTCGGGGAGTAATTGAGGATGCAGGTTGATAGGCTGAAGGGGTTCAGGGGGCGAAGCGGAACGCGTGAGGGGTAAGGGGGTAGGGGTGAGGGGTAGAGGGCAGGGAAGTTCTGAGTTCTGAATTAGAGGCTGACGGGAAAGTCTAGGTTCGAAGCTCCGAACGCTTCAGCCTTCAGCCTGAATCCCTTCAGCCTAGTGCTTTCAGCCTGAACCCCTGAGCCATGACACACATTGAATCTTTGAAGGAAGTCTCGAATCTATGAAGCCATCGTCAAATCAGAAAATTCTTATTGCGAACGGGCACGTGATCGACCCGGGTCGATTCAACGGCGTGGCCGATGTGCTGATCGATGAGGGCCAAGTCGTTGGGGTAGGGCCTCACCTCAAAGCTCCCGCTGGGGCTATGAAGATCGACGCCACTGGCCGATTGGTCCTCCCCGGCTTCGTCGATCTCCACGTCCATTTCCGGGAGCCGGGCTTCGAATACAAAGAGTCGATCCAGAGTGGCGCGGCGGCGGCAGTGGCCGGCGGTTTCACCTCGGTCTGCTGTATGCCCAATACGAATCCCGTCAATGACAATCAAGCGATTACGAAACTCATGCTCGATCGTGCGAGGGAGGCCGGGCTGGCGAATATCTTTCCTATCGGCGCAATTACGAAGGGGTCGGAAGGGAAGGAATTGGCGGAGATCGGAGACTTGCGGCGTGCCGGCTGTGTCGCGATCTCGGATGACGGGAAGCCGGTGATGAACAGTCTGGTCATGCGGCGAGCGATGGAGTACGCCTTGGCCTTCGACGTGCCGGTCGTCGATCATTGCGAAGATCTGCATCTCGCCGAGGGGGGCTGTATGAACGAAGGGGCCATCTCGACCGAGTTAGGGCTCCCCGGGATGCCGGCGGCGGCGGAGGATGTGATGGTGGCGCGTAACGTCGCCTTGGCGGAACTGACAGGGGCTCGGCTGCACTTGGCTCATATCAGCACCGAGGGATCGGTTCGGATGGTGCGGGAGGCCAAATCGCGTGGGCTCAAAGTGACAGCCGAAGCCTGCCCCCATCACTTTACGATCACAGAAGAAACTGTCCGAGGCTATAATACCTATGCCAAAATGAATCCCCCGCTTCGGACGTGGAAGGATGTGCAAGCGATTAAGGAAGGTCTTCGCGATGGCACGATCGATGTCATCGCCACGGACCATGCTCCGCATGCCACTCAAGAAAAACAACTGGGATTTACAGAAGCGCCGTTCGGGATCGTCGGACTGGAGACGGCCCTGCCATTGACCCTCGCGCTGGTCGAAGAGGGGGTTTTATCGTTGGAGTCGGCAGTCGACAAGTTGAGCACGGCTCCGGCAAAGGCGTTTGGATTGGCCAAAGGCACGTTGGCGGTCGGGGCCGATGCCGATGTGGCGATCGTCGACCAGCAGGAACAGTGGGAGGTTGATCCGGCCAAGTTTTACTCAAAGAGCCGGAATACCCCTTTTGCCGGATGGAAGGTGAAGGGCCGAGTCACGACGACGATCGTGGGTGGCCGGGTCGTGTTCGAGACCGGCCAGGCAGAGAAGTAGACTGATGCTTCGTATGTCCCGTTGGGGGATGGTTGGTTGCCTCACGCTTGAATGGCTGGCGTTGGGAGTCTGGGTCGGCGGTGGAATAGTGCTCATCGGAGCGGTCATTCCCGCGGTCTTTAATACGTTCGGCGGGCAGGACTCAGGCGGATTGTTTCTGACAAAGGCGTTTGAGGGCTATCATCGCTTCATGATCGGAGCGCTGGCCATTCTGTGGGCCGCATTGTGGTATCGCTGGTGGAGTGGAAATCCGGCAGTCGGCGTCGGTCGGGGTGAGATGATGGTGCTGGCCGGCATGGTGGTAATCACGGGAATCATTATTGTGTGGCTGCATCCCTCTGCTGCATCGCTTCAAGCTCAGGCTTTCGCAACGCAAGAGGAGGCGGCGAAGAAGGCGGCCTTCGAAGCATTATTTCGCATGCTGAAACCGATTCGCTGGATCTACATGGTCGATCTTGTACTGGGTATTCTCTTGATCGGAATCAAGGCGAATAGATCTCTCTACCGGGACGGAGCGCTTTCGTGAAACAAGCGTGGTTGGCATTGGCAGACGGCGCGATCTTCGAGGGCCGTGCCCTCGGATACGAAGGGGAGACAGTGGGAGAAGTCGTGTTCAACACGGCCATGACCGGCTACCAGGAAGTGTTGACCGATCCTTCGTATAAGGGTCAAATCATCACCATGACCTCTCCCCATATTGGAAACTATGGGATGACAACGGAGGACGCCGAGTCACGGCGGATTTGGGCTGAGGGGTTCATTGTGAAAGAGGCGAGCCGACTCGCTAGTAACTGGCGCAGCCGACAACAGTTACAAGAATATATGCATGAGGCGAAGACCGTCGGCATTGAAGGCTTGGATACGAGGGCTCTGACCCGCCACTTGCGCGAGCATGGTTCGCAGCAGGGCCTCATCACCCATGTCGATGGAGATCATCGTCGGATTGTCGAGAAGGTACAGGCAGCTCCGAGCATCGTTGGGCGCGATCTGGCGGCAGCGGTTACTTGTGGGAAGGCCTATCGGTGGACTGAGGGATCAGGGGAATGGGCGCCCTCGCTTGGCGACAAGCCTCAGGCCGGTGCGACCAGGCGGTGGCATGTCGTCGCCTATGATTTCGGGGTGAAACTGAATATCCTTCGCAGACTGGTCGATGTGGGATGCGATGTGACCGTCGTTCCGGCTTCGGCTACCGCTATGCAGATTGAAGCCCTCAAACCCGATGGGGTTTTTCTGTCGAACGGTCCGGGGGATCCGGAAGGAGTGCCCTACGCGATTGAAGCGGTGCGCCAATTGATCGGGCGCCGCCCAATCTTCGGCATTTGTTTGGGGCACCAGATTCTCGGTCTCGCGCTGGGCCTCAAGACCTATAAGTTGAAGTTCGGCCATCATGGGGCGAATCATCCGGTCATGGACCTTCGCACGAGAAAAGTGGAGATCACGTCGCAAAACCACAATTTCGCCGTAGAAGTGACTCGCCCATTCAGTGCGATTCCCGATCAACCACCGGTGGTGGATACATCGTTCGGTCAAGTGCTGGTGACACATATGAGCCTGAACGATCACTCGGTCGAAGGGTTGGCCTGTGCCGATCATCCGGTGTTTTCGGTGCAGTATCACCCCGAAGCGTCTCCCGGGCCTCATGACTCCGCGTACTTATTCACCGAGTTTGTGCAGCGAATGGAGAAACAATGAATAACAGGAGCCTGAAAAAGTCCGCCAGCGTCGTTCTCGCATCGTTCAGATCCTCAACGTACCCCAGAGGGTACGCCTCGGCCCTTCACTCGCTGCGGCCTTGCTGGACGGCCTTTTTGAGCCTCCTGCTTGTTAGATGTCGTGCCATAATTGTTCAGCTCTGTCTCATTGCAGTCATCGGCCTGCAAGCCGGTTGCATTACGCTCAATCTCATCGAGCCATCGGGGCCGGTGAAGGAAGCGCAGCTCAGCGGCACGGGCGATGGGAAAGTCCTGTTGCTCGATCTATCGGGGGTGATCAGCTCGCAAGATAAAGAGGGCCTCATCCCGCATCCCAACATGCTGGCCACGTTCAAGGAAGAGCTGACAAGGGCTTCGAAAGACGAGAAGATCAAAGCTGTGGTCGTCCGCATCAACAGTCCAGGCGGAACCGTGACCGCCTCGGACATCCTGTATCACGAGTTGCGGGAGTTCAAGATCAAGAAAAAAGTTCCTGTGATTGTTTCGATGATGGATGTAGCTGCGTCTGGGGGCTACTACTTAGCTATGGCGGCGGATAGTATTTGGGTCCATCCCTCGACGGTGACAGGCAGTATCGGCGTCATTATGTTGACCGTCAATGCCAGGGGATTGCTCGAAAAGGTGGGTGTCGAGGCCAATGCCATCACGTCCGGACCCCGCAAGGACATGGGCTCACCCTTTCGGGTTATGACGGCTGAGGAGCGGGGGATCTTTCAAAGCGTGATCGACTCGTTCTATCATCGGTTTCTGGCAGTGGTGCAGGAGGGACGTCCCAATCTGTCGGCTGAGCAAATCAAGAAACTGGCCGATGGGCGGATCTATTCCGGAGACCAGGCCAAGGCGGTAGGTTTGATCGACGAGATCGGATATCTCGATGATGCGATCGAAATGGCTAAGAAAAAGGCGGGTCTCACGGAAGCGCGGGTCGTGACCTATGGGCGGCGGGGGGAGTATCAGAATAATATCTATTCGCGCCTGTTCGGGACGAGCTCTGGTATCACCGGGTTGGCCAATCTTGATTTGCTGACGATGGTGCGGGGTGGAACGCCGCAGTTCATGTATCTCTGGATGCCATGACCAAAGTTTTGCATTGAGTGATTTATCGATTTGTTCATTGAAGTGATCCTGCAATGATTCAATCACCAGATCACAAAATCGGCAAATTCTTGGTGACGCCGATCGGGCGCCGGGCGATGTTGGCTCTGGGGGCTCAGGGGGCGATGAGTCTCTGCACGGCCATTGGGGTTGGGGCTACTATGAGTCTGTTTGGCAGCCTGACCGGTTGTTATCGGGCGCCTGGCACGGCTCGCGATCAGGTGATCTTTTTCTCCGAAGAGAAGGAACTGCAATTCGGATTGAGCGCGTTCCGTGAGGTGTTGCGCGCCGCGCCGCTCAGCGACAACGTGGAAGTGAATGAGTTGGTGCACCGCGTGGGACGAAAAATCGCTGAAGCTGCCAACAAACCGGAGTATCAGTGGGAGTTCGCGGTCATTCAGGACGACAAGATGGTCAATGCCTTTGCGCTTCCGGGCGGGAAGGTCGCCATCTTCACAGGGATTCTCAAACATACGAAAGACGATGCCGGATTGGCGACGGTGATGGGCCATG
>CAZGYZ010000103.1:0-6999 GCA_964530675.1 uncultured Nitrospira sp.
TACTCGATGTTGCAGGAGGTATAGGCTTGAATGTAGGTCGAGCCCACTTCGCGGGCAATGAGCACAGCCTTCTTGATGACGCTCTCGACGCGGCGGGGATTGTTCGGAACCACCGTCGCCACATAGGCGCACCCGGCTACCCTTGCCATTTGCAACATGTCCATCTTCTCAAACTTCTTCCCCAACGGGGCCATCTTCAAGACAGCACCACGGTTGGTCATGCCGCTCTCCTGACCACCGGTGTTGCCGTACACTTCATTGTCCAACATGATCGTGGTGAACCGTTCCTTTCGGAACCAGGAATGGAGCACTTGCTGGAAGCCGATATCCGCTGTTCCGCCGTCTCCCGCCATGACGACTACATCTTTTGGCTTGTCGCCGAACCGCAGCCGCAGCCCACGGGACAGTCCGCTCGCGACGCCGTTCTGATCGCCATAGTTGCCGTACACAAACGGGATCGCAGCCTGTGAAATCGCTAATCGTCCACAGCCTGCCGTGCCAACAGTAATCGTATCTTCCGGGTTGGGGAAGGCAATGATCGCCAGCCGGATGAACAGTGTCATCGCGCAGCCGGCGCACATGGGATGCTCTTCGAGAATTTCCTTGAAGCTTCCCATTTGGGAGACCGAAATTTTCTTTCCAAACGGGCCATGTTCAACCATGTCCCGATATTCTTTGGGCATGAACTTCTCAAATCCACCGGAAAATTTTACATAATCAAGACTCATCGGAACACCTCCCTCTATCGCGGCAACGGCAATCCATTGCCTGTCGGAAAGATACAGCTATTTGCAACAGTGCAGGAATTCGAGACTGAACGAATCGGACTGAATATCCACTCAGGGAGGGGACATGGTAACAAAGCCTAAAAAAGGCTGTCAACTCGAAACGTCTATACCATCCTCGAACAGTGCACGAGCTGAATGATAATATAACTTCCTGATTATCAACGCAACTTTTCAGAAGGCCCACCATGCTAAAAAGAAGGCCTAGCCCAGTCCAGGCCTGTAGGCCATTCGCCCTAACCACTTACATTTCGCCCGGTTTCCACACCAGGCGAATAGGCGACTGATTTAGCAGAACCGGAAAGAGAGATTGCTGATTCCGTAAAACCTGTCTAGACTAGACCCCTATGTCAACACGCGTAATCATCCTTGGGGAAGACGAAGGCGCTCAGCACGCCGGTGGAGTCCATAAGCGCCCTCCGATTCCGGATAGTTCGCTCAAAGCCGAGTGCCCGAAGTTCATGAGCCACGGCCCCTGCGGAGGCGTCCGAAAAGGGGGACTGTGTGAAGTGTACCCGGAAATGGCCTGTCCCTGGGTAACACTCTACATTCAATTGGAAAAAATCGGCCAAGTCGAGTGGATGAAACAAGTCTAGGGAAACGTGAGGGGTGCTGAAGACGTGAAAGGTGAAACGTGAAACGTGAAACGGCGGGAAAAAAACCGAAGACCACGAAGCTGGGGTATAACGAGCGGCATGCAAAGAGCGGGATTGCCGATCCCTTGCCGGGCATCGAAACATTCCCGAACCAATACAAGGGCTACGAAATTACCATCGAGATCCCGGAATATACCGCGATCTGCCCGAAAACTGGCCTTCCGGACTTCGGCGTCATCACACTGCACTACATGCCGGACAAAGATTGCCTAGAGCTGAAGTCGTTGAAGATGTATCTCCACGAATACAGAAATCTCGGCATCTTTTATGAGAACGCAGTCAACCGCATCCTGCACGACGTCGTACAGGCCTGCCAGCCTGTATGGGCAAAAGTCACGGGCACATTCGCAGCGCGCGGCGGACTCCGAAGCGTGATCGAAGCAAAATATCCATGAGCCCAGAATCCTATGCCCCTGTCCTGCTCCCTCACGCGCCTTGTTCCAATTCGGCCAGGCGATAGCTCTGAGTGTGAAAGTTTTGAGTGTTGAAGTTTCCGTTGTGAGTTTTCGGTCTTTAACTCAACACTCGTAACTCAAAATTCATAACTATTGAACATGGCCACCTATGCAATCGGCGACATCCAAGGCTGTTTTGCTTCCTTCCGACAACTTCTGGACCGGATTGCTTTCACTCCCAACTCCGACAGTCTTTGGCTGGTTGGAGACCTTGTCAACCGGGGCCCCGACTCTTTGGGGACTCTCCGGTTCATCAAGAATCTTGGCACATCCGTTCGTCTCGTCTTGGGAAACCATGATCTGTTTTTGCTGGCAACAGCTGAAGGCGTCACGACGCTTCGGCCCGAAGATACGATCCAGGACATACTTTCCACCTCCGATCGCGCCGATCTCATCGATTGGCTGAGGCGCCAGCCGCTTCATCATCGTGAAGGATCGTTTCTCATGGTCCATGCCGGCATCCTGCCACAATGGACCATTGAAGAGGCAACGGCTCTGGCGCATGAAGTAGAAACCATATTGCGCGGACCAGAGTATCGAACCTTTCTTCAAGCGCTCTTTCATCGGTCGGCCCCGCAATGGAGCTCCTCGCTCAAGGGACTCGAACGTCTCGTGAGCATCACCCGTGTGTTGACCAGGCTCCGAACCTGTACGCCAACCGGTGAGATGTCGAGCTTTTCAGGTTCTCCAGACGAAACTCCCGTCGGCTTCACTCCCTGGTTTCTCATTCCCGATCGGCGCAATACCAGCACGACAATCATCACAGGCCATTGGGCGGCACTGGGGCTACACCTGGAGCCCCATCTGCTTGCCATCGATAGCGGATGTGTATGGGGTAAAAAATTGACGGCTGTTCGGCTGGAAGACCGCTCCGTTTTTCAGGTCGATTGTGCGGATAAACTTCGCCGTGACTGAGCCTCGCCCGGCTGACCCAACCTGGCCTCGTTACGCTATACGTCCCTTCCCCTCCTATCGTTTTGTGCCTGGTAAGAATCCGCACCCGCGCCGTGATCCACATGGCCACTCCTACGGCAAGCCCGATCCCACGCCATCGGCGTTTCAGCCTGAGAAATGGCATCAGTCAGATGATTACCTGCGCGGGATCGACCTCTATAACTTTGCCTACTGGTGGGAATGCCACGAAGTCTTCGAAGGGCTCTGGCATGCAGTTGGTCACGACACTGAACAAGGAAACTTCTTCCAAGCCCTCATCCAGTTCGCCGCCGCCAATCTCAAGCAATTCCTCGGCAACCACCAGGCAGCGGGAAAACTACTGACCAGCGGCATGATTCGTTTGCAGAAAACACCCAGGATCTATATGGGGATTGATGTGGCTGATCTCAACGAAAACTTGCGGCGGCACGTAGCCGATTCGGATTTTCGCGCCCCGCTCATTCACCTGCATAAGCAGGATCTTGCGTAGGACTTCGCCTGCTAGTGATAGCTCTCTGTGTCCGACGGAAACTTCCCCTGCTCGACTTCTTCTTTATAGCGACGAAGGGCTTGGAGGGCATCGGCCTTGAGGTGGGCGTAGGGTTTGACAAACTTCGGCACAAACTCGTCGAAGAGCCCGAGGAGGTCGTAGAGCACAAGGACCTGGCCGTCGCAGTGGGGGCCTGCCCCGATTCCAATGGTCGGAATGGTCAATTGTTCCGTCACAGTCTTGGCCAACTCGGCAGGAATCGCTTCAAGTACGACGGCGAAGGCGCCGGCTGCTTCGAGGGCCTTGGCGTCATTCAGCAAGACCTGCGCATGATCTGATTCTTTCCCTTGCACTTTGTAGCCGCCATAGCGATGAACAGATTGGGGAGTCATACCAAGATGCCCCATCACCGGAATGCCGATACTGGTCATTGCAGCCACACGGTCGGCAACCACTGCGCCGCCTTCCAACTTTACAGCGGTAGCTCCGGCTTGCAGAAAACGACCAGCGTTTCGGACCGCTTCCTCGCTGCTGGCCTGATAGGACATGAACGGCATATCGCTGATGACGAGCGCTCGTTGGGCAGCCCCCGCCACAAGCTTCGTATGGTAGAGCATGTCGTCCATCGTCACAGAGAGCGTATTGGCCTTCCCTTGTACGACCACACCAAGCGAATCGCCGACTAAGATAGTCTCGATGCCGGCCTGTTCGACTATGCGTGCAAATAGCGCATCGTAGGCCGTTACGACAATAAGCTTCTTCTTATCCTGTTTGTGCCGCTTAAACTCGGGGATCGTCATCAACCCACTTCCGATTTGGTGAGAATGTCCGCCAGCCGGTGCGTGGCTTTGATCGCCATAATATGGACTCCGTCGCAGTAGGGCCGCACTGCCTTGATTGTCCGCACCGCGATACCCACCCCGACATCCTCCGCTCGCTCGGGGCCTGCCGCTTTGAGTTCATCGATCATCTCCTGGGGAACCGACACACCGGGAATATTCGCATTCATGAACTCGGCCATCTTGGCGTTCCGGAGAACGAGAATACCTGCCAGCACTTTGACCTTGAAGGGGCGAACCGCCTTCATGAAAGACTCAAACTGCTCCGGATGGTAAATCGCCTGCGTCTGAAAGAACTGCGCGCCCGCCTTCACCTTGACTTCAAACTTGGCGAGCATCGGCCCCAGCGGGTCAGCTTCAGGTGTCACAGCGGCGCCGATCGTAAAGGCAGTCGAGCCATCCAACTTGTTGCCGGCCATGTCCCGCCCATTGTTAAGCCCTTGCACCAACTGCATGACTTGGACAGAATCCAGGTCATAGACCGGCTTCGCTTCTTTGTGGTCTCCGACAGTCGGATAGTCCCCGGTGAGGCACAGAATATTGCGGATACCGAGCATGGAAGCGCCCATGAGGTCTGACTGTATCCCAATCCGATTCCGATCACGGCAGGTCATCTGCATCACCGGATCATGGCCGAGTTCGTAGAGGAGGCGGCAGACGGATAAAGACCCGGCCCGCACCACGGCAGCCGTGTTGTCTGTCACATTGACCCCATGCACGCGCCCCACCAACTGCTTGGCATTCTCTAGCACGCTGGATATGTTGGTACCCTTGGGAGGGTTGTACTCAATCGTGACAGCAAACTGTCCCTGATCGAGCACGTCCTTCAGACGTCGTGGTTCTCGACTCATTTCTTTCCCTATATCCCCCCTCACTCTAACAGGGAGGCGGCTGGGTTGCTCCATCGTGCGCGCGTCCAACGAGGGGAGTCCGCGACCGCGCGTTGCGCGAGCACAGGAGCACCCAGCCGCCTCACATCATTCCCGCTTTGCGTTTTGCAGACTCCACCGTGTTGTCCAGCAACATCGCAATCGTCATCGGCCCAACACCACCAGGAACAGGGCTGATCCAGCCGGCTTTCTGGCTGACCGGTTCAAAATCGACATCGCCGCACAGTTTGCCCTCAGGAGTTTTGTTTGTTCCCACATCGATGACGACAGCCCCTTCTCTCACCATGTCGGCCGTGACAAACTTGGCTTTCCCGATCGCGACGAGCAGCAGCTCGGCTTCGCGGCAGACCGCCGGCAAATCCTTCGTCTTGGAGTGGCAAATCGTCACCGTAGCGTGCCGCTGGAGCAACATGAGCGCCAACGGCTTGCCGACGATGTTGCTCCGTCCCAATACGACGGCGCGCTTCCCTTCGATGCCCACACCGGTAGACTCGATCATCTTGATGACGCCCTTCGGCGTACAGGCTTCAAACACCGGATGCCCTTCAACAAGCCGACCGAGATTGTACGGATGAAAACCATCTGCGTCCTTGTCCGGCGACACCGTTTCGAGCACGACTTTGCTATCGATATGCTTCGGGAGCGGCAACTGCACCAATATCCCGTGGATCTTTGGATCGGCGTTCGCCTTTTCGATCAAAGCCAACAACTCTGCTTGCGTCGTGCTTGCCGGCAATTTGTGGTCGTCGATATAGATGCCCGCCGCATCACAGGCTTTTTGCTTGCTCTTCACATAGAGATGCGAGGCGGGATCATCACCCACCAAAATGGTCGCCAAGCCCGGCCTCACCCCGGTCTTCGCCAAGACCGCCGCTGATTCAGTTGCCAACCTCTCACGTACTTGCAATGCCAAGGCTTTACCGTCGATCAATCGTGCCGCCACGGATCCCTCCTCACGCAAGGCTGTAGGTTGAGGCTAAGGTTAAGGGAAGCCATCACCTACGCGTTCCTGCTCAGCCTTGGCCTTAAACTTAACCTGACTCAAAAACACGGCACCATAGCAGGGCATTTTTGAGCAAGTCAACGACCCTCCAAGACGTGAGGAGTAAGGGGTGAGGGGTGAAGCGAGGGATCGAGGAATCAATTATTGAACGCTGTAATGCTTGCTCTTTCGCCTGCCGCTCACTCCTCACCCTTCACCACTCACCCCTCACAGTTCACACCTTACCCCTAACCCCTTACCCCTCACGTCACCTCTCACGCCTTACCTCCTTTTCTTGACAGTCTCTCAGCCTGACAGTTACGATGGCGGCATCAACCACCATCGACAGCCATCGATCTTGTGAGCAGAACCCCCTCCGTAATGCCCCTTCTGACACATGTCATGCGCCATCCGGCGGCCTGGCTTATACTGGCCATGTCCCTGGTGATCGTCAGCCCGCTCGACGCCCAGATCACAGTGACGGAACTGCAGTCTCCCTACAGCTTTGTGAACGATTCCGTCGAGAAAAGCTATTTCATCTCAAGCGTGAACGGCGAGGCGGAGACCGCCGACAACAACGGATTTATCACTAAGCTCAATCAGAACGGCAAACTCCTCAATCTGAAGTTTATCCAAGGAGGGAAGGACGACGTTACCCTCCATGCCCCCAAAGGTATGGCCTTGGTGGAACACGTGCTCTATGTAGCCGACCTCGACACCCTGCGGGGCTTTGACACAACTACCGGCAAGCCAGTCCTGACCCTCACCATCCGGTCACCCGCGACCTCACATGCCTCCTTGACCGACGTAACCTTCGATGGCAAGGGGTATCTCTATTGCTCCGACCAAAAAGCGAACACGATCTACCGTATCGATCTGGCCACCCAGGCATTTTCCGTGCTGGTCACAGACCGCTCCCTCGCAGGCCCCTCTGGCCTTGCCATCCATCCTAAGTCAGGTCAGATCATC
>CAZGYZ010000104.1:0-6980 GCA_964530675.1 uncultured Nitrospira sp.
GATCCGGCGCGCGGGATGACGAGTAGTAGCGTGCGGAAGATTCAGCAGCCACCGTCACTGGAACGTCAGATAATTATCGTACGCCGATGGAGAGGCTTGGTCAACAGCCCCTCGGTTGGCTTAGAGAGCCAGGTTGTGGGCTGAGCGGCGATGAGTGCCAGTTTTTTTGAGCGGGCGAGGGATTTGATGGCAGCTTCACGTGTGAGCGCCGCGCTTTTGGTCCGTCGATGTTCGGTATACCGCACCGTCAACGGACTTCGGTGTTTCGTGTACTTTGCGCCTCGGCCAGTTCTATGTTCTTCCAGTCGTCGTTCCAGATCAATGGTGATGCCGGTGTACAGGCTGGTGTCCGAACACTCCAGAATATAGACGGTCCACTTCATTGTGCCGATTCCACGTTGTCGTAATGGGGGTTAAGGTCTCTCGGTATCACGCCACTCCTTACCGCTCATCTCAGTCCACATCTCATGCACAACTCGTCGCTCGAAACCTACCCACGCTGCCTTGTCGAGCAGTCCCTTCAGGTATTTCCTATCAGCATTCTTCAGAGCCTTCTGGCGTGGTTTGGCCGAAAGCAATTGGTGGATAGCCTCTCGCTCCTTCTGCGTAGGTTTCACCATTTGTGAATCTTCCAGGACCAGCCCTTTTCGTGACGGCTGGTTCACCTGTGCCGATTGCATCGGGACAGGTAACGCATCTTCAGCGCGCAAAATCGACATCCCTGGCGCAATAGGCATAGCGGTTGCCAGGAGAAGAGCCATCAAAACTTTCAAGCCTGTCATGCCATCCATCTCTCGCGTCCGCAGTCAAAGAGACCTTTGGAGGTCAGGGTTTCACACTTGGGGCGGTTGTCACTCATGGGCTGCGCTCAATGGCGTTGCATTGTCTTATTTGTTGATTGGAGCAAGCGGATGCCCGCTCTCCAACATACACTTCCAAAACTTAAATCTTTCCCTATCGATGCCGACACTATTGACGATACCGCCGTCCACATTGGCTTCGAAATGGCCGCCCGGTAGTTCTCTTTCAACGGTCTTCACGCAGAGAGCGACCACCCGTTCGAGTTCACGCCGCTGCGCTTCCGGGGGAGCTGGATCGAAAGGGATTGTCTTGAAAGACTTTTTATCGAGTGGCGTGAGTGGCTCGGCAGCATTGACCAGTATCGAGCTGACAATCAAGCAGAGGGATAAAGCGATAGCTGTCAGTGTCATGCGCTGAGCAGTGGTGAGACCCTTGACCCTGTCGGGTGTGCATATTCTGTTCATGAGATTCCTTTATATGCCAGCCCCACTGCCGACGGGGCAGTGGTCAAAACGACTCCCGACAGGCAGCAGGAACGCTTGGAGAAGACGATTGATCCAACCGTGAAACGGTTCGATTTCATAGGACCGGATTTCGAAATACCCGTTGCCGGTCTGGACGAGGAGTTTCCCCGATTGCTTGGACATGATTTCTCCAGGAGCTCTTCCTGACGGAGGCCCTTCTCGATGGTGCGCATCGAAAATCTTGATGGTGATGCCATTGAGACATGCTGCGAGAGGTTCATAGGGTTGTAGCGCGCGCCACAGGTTTGCAATTTGTTTTGCAGACCAGTTCCAATCGACAATGGTGTCGGCCGCCTTCATCTTTCCAAAATAGCTGCGTTCCGCGATGTTTTGTGGCTTGGGAGCAATGGTTCCTTGTGCCATGGCATTGACGGCTTCAGTCAGGAGCGTCGTGGCGGCACGGTGTTGTCGCTGCGTCAATTGCCCGTTCGTTTCGTTCTCTCCGATCAATAGCTCTTGTTGAGCGACAATAGCCCCTGTATCGATGCCCTCCGTCATCACATGCACGGTGACCCCTGCAATCGATTCACCATTCCTGAGCATCCAAAATGCCGGATGTGGTCCTCCGTATCGAGGCAGCAGCGAGGGGTGACAATTGATGACCCCTAATCGAGGGATTTGGAGAATGGTCGGCTTTAAAATCTGTGGGAAGAAATAGACCGCGATAAGATCGATGTTCAAGCCCTTCACATACTCAATAAACTTCGGATCGTTCACGTTGGGGCAGGGTATACGCGGTATCTGTTCTTTATCCAGCCATTTCCAGGTATCGAATCGAGGTGTAATGATCCGTATCGGTCTGGATAGGCAGAAGATAGCTCTGACGGTCGCTCTGACCGCATGACGAAGGGCGCCACACTTTGGCCCTTGCTTCCACCGAGGGCGAGCCCAGGCGACAATAGTATGGCCGCAATCTTTCAATCGCTGGCCAAAATCCCAGTCATCAATATCCGAAAGGACCAAGAGACGTAGCGCCGGTCCGGTAGAAACCATTTTATCGATGCGGGAGTGAGGGTTCACAACATTTAACCTGTCCCAACATTTCGCCCAGCCAATCCGCTCTGTCGTTGTCGGCAGTTTCCCACTAAATAGAGAGTCTCTTCAACCTCTGAGGGGTTGATCCGAAACCTAGCAGGATGCTGAAAAAGTCCGCCAGCGGCGTTCTCGCATCGTTCAGAGGCTCAACGTACCGAAGCGTACGCCTCGCCTCTTCACTCGCTGCGGCCTTGCTGGACGGCCATTTTGAGCATCCTGAGATATTGTGGCAGCAGCGGCATTCGGTGAGATTTCAGCGGTATTATATATCTACACCGGGTTTTTCCGCAGCCTGCTAGACGATTCTGGGTCGAGTTACAGGCCACACCATAGCTTTCACATAGGGCGAACCATCCGTTGACAGGGCCGCTCACAGCACGTAGCTTGGCACGAATTCCGTCTGCTGGCCTGTCTCATGTGTTCGTCATGGCTTAGAGGTCAAGAGCCTCTTTTTCAGGTAGGACCTATTGGCCAGTGCCAGGTTTTTCACGTATTGAGCATTGATGATCGAATCCATGGCTGAACAGGCGGGCGAAGGTCCAAGTTACGGGGGACCTGCATTCTTTTCGTACGGGTTCAGGCCATTTTTCCTTGGCGCTGCATTGTTTGCCGGCGTGGCGGTTCCTCTCTGGATTCTGCTGCTCGCCGAAGTCGGCCACTCGAACTTTCTCTATCCGGCTCGGGATTGGCATGTGCATGAGATGGTCTTCGGTTTTCTCCCAGCAGTGATCACGGGTTTTATGCTCACGGCCATTCCCAACTGGACCGATCGTCCGCCGATTCGAGGGTATGAGTTGATGTTGCTCTTTGCCCTCTGGCTGGCCGGCCGGGTGCTGATCGCTATTCCATGGTTCACGCCCCTCGTGTCAGCTATCGTCGACGGAGGGTTTCTCGTTGCGGTGGCGGGGCTGGTCTGGCGAGAAATTATCGCGTCGAAAAGCTGGGATCGTGCGCCGATGGGGGTGCTGGTGAGTCTGCTGGCCGGCGCCAACATCCTGTTCCACGTGCTTTCACTGAGCGGGGCGGAGACAGATCGTCCCGAGCGCATGGCGCTCGCGATGGTGATGATGTTGCTGGCACTGATCGGTGGGCGCCTCATCCCCAACTTTACCGGCGAGCTCCTGGCTAATTCCGGTAGGGTTGAACGGCCTGCATCCTTTTCCCTTTACGATGGCCTGTCGATCGCGCTCGTAGGATTCGCCGTTCTATCCTGGATTGCTCAGCCCTCCTCCATGGTAACGGGATGGCTATTCGCGCTGGCCGGATTGGCCAATCTTGGTCGTCTGGGACGCTGGTACGGCTGGGCCACATGGCGTGAGCCGTTGGTGCTGATCCTGCATTTTGGATATGGCTGGTTCGCATTGTCGCTGCTTATACTGGGAGGTTCGATCCTCGGAATTCGTCTGCCGAAAGAGGATGCGGTGCATGCCTTTACCAGCGGGGCGGTAGGCGCAATGACTTTGGCGGTGATGACCCGTGCCAGCCTGGGTCATACGGGGCGTCCCCGGCACGCGGGCCCTTTGACGGTCCTCATCTATATGTTGGTCAACCTGGGTGCCATGCTGAGGGTATTCGGGCCGATGACGGATCTCCCGGCCAATGTTGTATTGACGGTGGCGGCTGGTAGTTGGAGCGGGGCCTATCTGCTGTTTGCCCTGGTCTATGGACCCTTCATCCTTCGTCCGAGCCTCGACGAGTGACGGGCCATGCGAAAAAGTATGTCCATCGAGGAAGCCACCGTTTCCAGAGGAAATGGCCGCCGCTCGGGAATAAATCTGCCCTGGTTGTCTGGAAGCTGCCATTTTTCATGAACGCGGCCCAACCCTCAGCACACCAAGTTACCTGCCCCTTTCAACTCGACTGAGAATTTTTGTCGGCAGGCAGGTGGCCTACAATGGCACCCGACCTGTACGGCGACCTATCGCTGCTGCTGCCTATTAACTCCACTCGTTTCATCAGATTGTTTGACTTCCTTGGATTTTACGATAGCCTGAAAACTATTCCATCATCGTTAAGGCAGACATTGCTTTGTATATGAACTCCTCAACGGCCCCGTCCCAGGCAATTTCTTTCTTCGGATCGGCGGCGTGATTATGGTGTCTAATTGAGTAACGCATTACGGTGTGCCTGGGCGCTGGGCGGCATGGTCGCGGTCCTCGTGGGGCTGGGTTCCGGGGCCCAGGCGCAACAGATGGGGGCGGGGAGCACCGCCGGGCTCGGCGCGGGCACGATTCCGGGGACCCCCTTCGGCGGGGCCATCGATCCCAGTATGGTGCAAATGCGAGAGGGCTTCCAGGTGATTCCATCCATCTCGATCGGACAGCGCTATGACAGTAACGTGTTCTTTGTGCGCAAACGCCCGGGGCTCGATCGGGAGGATTTTGTGAGCACGGCGGTGCCGCAAGTCCGCGGGTACTATGTCGGCGAGTTGTTCACAGTGAACGCGACGGCCGGGGCGATTGGCGAATACTACGCCAAGCATCCGACACTCAACTATGTGGGTGCCAATACCGGTATTGCCCTGGATCTGCGGAAATTGCTGGATCGCTGGTGGCAGGGGGCCTCGTTGACGGCCTCGGATACGTACATCTATTCCCCGCAGGCCCCGGCGTTTTTAATCGGGGATGTGTCCGGGAGCAGCGCGAATCCGTTTGCACGCGGCTTTCAAGTCGGGCGCGCCACAGTGAGCCGGAATGTGGCCCGGGCGGATCTCTCGCTGCCCCTCACCCAGACGGTCAACCTGATCGGGAGCTATGCGAACGGTTTCATCCGCTATGGGACTTCGGACGTGCAGCAAGCCGGGGTGTTGCTCAATAGCAAATACCAGACCTATACGGCCGGGCTCTCGCTGCAGGCGTCGCCGCAGGATCTCCTGAGTGTCAACGCGGTCAATACGGAATATGACTTCACCTCGCAGCCCCTCGGCTCCTTTACGATGCGGGGGGGGACCGTAGGATGGGAGCATACGTTCACGCCATTTTTGAGCCTGAAAGGGCAAGCCGGAGCGACCGTGCTGCAGCGGGAATTGGGGGGGACGACGTCCGCGTCCATCGTGGCGCCGGTGGGCGATCTGGCGGTGATCTGGAAGGATCGCACGACGACCATGGCCGTGGCGTACGGGCTCGGGGTCAGCCCGTCGTTTCAATTTCAGGCGCAGGCGCTCCGCACGCATGTGGTGTCGGTCACGCTGACGCAACAGACCGGGATTCCTGAACTGCAGGCCGTCGCCAATCTCAATTATGGCCGCGGGGAGCAGTTCGGCGCCTCGGGGGGCTCCGGGATCTCCTATGCGTCGGTCATGGGGACCGGTGGGCTGGTCTATAAGTTCTCGCCCGAGACGTTTCTCGGCATACACTACAGCTACTCGAATGTGGACAACCATTTCAACGGCAACACGTTTGCCTTCGATCGGCACGTGATGCAGATCAGCCTCACCCAGGCGTTCTACTAACCCGGAACAGTTCACGGACAATCGACGTAGGCTCCCCTTTTCTTTCACCAATTCATAGCTCCGTCTCAGCGTTTCGCCGATCCAGGGGATCACCGTTCACACGGCATCCTCTGCCATGAGTGGCGGTCCTTCGCCACCTGTCTCTTCCATCCATCCACTATGCTATCGTACGTGAACAAGGGATCGATCCCACACAGGTGTCTGCCGATGGCCTTGGCTTGGTGTTTCGCTCGACAGGGGTAGGGAGTAGAGAGTGCGACTAGTCCTGCTGTTGATCATTGTCGGTATCATCGTATTCGGTCCGCAACTATGGACCAGGCGGGTCTTTGCCCAGCATAGTGTGCCCCGTCCTGACTATCCGGGAACGGGAGCGGAGTTAGCGCGACACCTGCTCGATCAGTTAGACATGCAGTACATCAAGGTGGAAGCGAGCGAGCTGGGTGACCATTACGACCCTGAGACCAAGGCCGTCCGTCTCACGCCCGATAAATTCAATGGGAAATCCCTCACCGCGATCACCGTTGCCGCCCACGAAGTCGGGCATGCCATTCAAGACCGGGCGGGCTATCAGCCGTTCACGGATCGCACGCGACTGGTGCGGGTCGCGCAGGGGGCGGAAAAGCTCGGAGGGATAGTGATGCTGGGTATTCCCATCGCGGCAACATTAGCTCAGACCCCTGTAGCGGGTGTCGTTGTCCTGGTCGCCGGGATGGCCACGATGGGAATCGCCACGCTTGTGCATCTGGTCACGCTTCCGGTCGAGTGGGACGCCAGCTTCAGGCGCGCACTGCCGATACTCCAGCAAAGAAACTACTTGTCGCCTGAAGACGAGCAGGGAGCCCGCCGTATCCTCACCGCCGCCGCACTGACCTATGTGGCGGCCTCCCTCGCGAGTCTGCTGAACCTGTGGCGGTGGATCGCCTTCTTACGGCGATAGGCCGCACCATTTCACGTGACCCTCTTGCCCAATGTACCGTTGCTGTGTGGTCAGCGTAAGTGGCCAATCTTGGCGGTGTGGTGGAGTCAGCCGTCACTCAGTCAGGAAGCGCTGGGCGATGCGGGCCGAAAAGATTCCCGGCTCCCTTTCTCCCCCTAAAGGACCAAGGGCTATGGGGTCTTCGCGCACCGGAACCCGAAGTCGCTGTCCCGGGCAGACGGGGGGAGACTGA
>CAZGYZ010000105.1:0-6928 GCA_964530675.1 uncultured Nitrospira sp.
TCGTACGACCGGTTCATCGCTTGCCGACGAGGGTGCTATCGCAAGGACAAAAGCGTCGTGTGTCGCTGGCGCGTCTCTGGCTTTCAACACGTCCGTTATGGCTCTTGGATGAGCCATTCGCGTCACTCGATGCTGCGGCCACAAGTTATTTGACCCAGCGCCTGCATGCGCATCTGCATAATGGTGGCATGGTGGTGGTGGCCACGCACCAGGAGATCGATCTCCCGCCTGATTGCATCCAGCACTTGAGGCTGACTCGATGAGCCAGCCCAGTATGAGTGAGGCGTTGCGCGGGGTCGTCCGGCGGGATCTTCTGCTGGCCATGCGGCATCGTTCGGATGTGGCGATGTCGGTATTCTTCGTCGTCATCGTCGCGAGCCTCTTTCCGTTAGGGGTCGGGCCGGAGCCGGCGGTTCTGAGGGTGATCGCCTCCGGCGTGCTCTGGGTCACGGCCCTGCTAGCCTGTCTGTTATCACTTGGGCGTCTCTTTACAGCCGATTATCTTGATGGTGTATTGGAACAGACGCTGTTAATCCCTCAGCCTTTGGCGGTGCTGGTTGTTGGTAAGGTGTTCTCTCACTGGGTGATCTCGGGTCTGCCGGTGGTCCTGCTCTCGCCTCTTCTCGGCTTGCAGTTCGGCCTGAGCGGGGACTCGTTGTGGGTGTTAACGTTATCGCTCTTGCTTGGTACGCCGACGTTGAGTATGATTGGAGCGGTGGGTGCTGCGTTAACTCTTGGGTTGCGCGGGAGTGGTTTGCTGGTTGCACTGCTCGTGCTTCCCCTTTTTATTCCGGTGCTGATCTTTGGGGCCGGCGCCGTTACGAATAGTTTGGCCGGAATCGGCAGCGAGGCAAATCTGTCGTTACTCGGAGCCTGCTTCCTTTTTTCATTTGCGTTTGCGCCATGGGCCACTGCTGTTGCATTACGCATTGCATTGGAATAAGACATCATTATGAGCGCCACAGGCATTAACTGGTTTAAGTATTCATCGCCGCAGGCTTTATACCCGTTAGCCGGGCGGATGATCCCGTGGTTTGCGGCCTTTGCGCTGGGGTTGATCGGGGTCGGCCTGTACGTGGGATTTTTCGTGGCGCCAACCGATGTGACGCAAGGCGATGCGTACCGCATTATTTTCGTTCATGTGCCGGCAGCCTGGATGTCCATGTTTCTCTACGTCATCATGGCTATCTGGGCCGGTCTCGGATTGGGGCTCAATGCGCGCCCCTCGTTCATGATGGCGCAGGCCATCGCTCCCACCGGGGCGATGTTTACGTTCCTCGCGCTGTTTACGGGGTCGATGTGGGGAAAGCCCACTTGGGGAGCCTGGTGGGTGTGGGATGCTCGGTTGACGTCGGAGCTGATTTTGCTGTTTCAATATATCGGGATCATCTTGCTGCGTTCATCGATCGACGACCTGCGCCGCGCGGATCGCGCGAGCGCCGTCTTGGCGCTTGTGGGGGTGATCAATGTCCCGATCATCTATTTTTCTGTGCGGTGGTGGAACACGTTGCATCAAGGAGCCTCTGTCAGCATCACAGCGGCGCCGACGATGGCGGGGACGATGGTGACGGCGATGTTGGTGATGATGTTCGGCTTCTGGATGTACAGCATCGCGGTGACGTTGGCCCGCATGCGTTGCGTGATTGTCGAACGGGAGCGACAACCGTCGTGGGGCAAGCAGGCGTCGATGCCGGATGTCGTGGAGGCGCGCTGATGCAGTGGGGGAGCCTGGCAGAGTTTTTTGCGATGGGCGGGTACGGCCTCTACGTGTGGCCCTCGTTTGGCGTCACAGCTCTGTGCATGGGGGGAGAAGTTCTCGCGGTGTGGCGGCGGCATGCGGCTGCGGCAGGGAGCCGTGATGAGTCGTAGGAGGAATCGAAGACGATGACACCTCGAAAGAAGCGGTTTGTCCTTATCGGTTTGGGGCTAGGTGCGTTGGCTGTGGCGGCATTCTTGGTGTTGAATGCGTTCCAGAGTAATCTCGTGTTCTTTTATACTCCGACGCAGGCGGCCAATGGGGACGTGCCCCAAGGGCGCAGCTTCCGCATTGGCGGAATGGTCGAAGCCGGAAGTCTCACCCGCGAAGGCGATGGACTGACTGTGCATTTTATCGTGACCGACATGGCGAAACGAGTGCCGGTGACCTTTAAGGGGATACTCCCTGACCTTTTCAAGGAAGGGAAGGGTGTAGTGGCCCAGGGTCAACTCGCTGCCAATGGAGCATTCCTGGCGAGTGAGGTGCTGGCGAAGCACGATGAAAACTATATGCCGCCGGAAGCGGCGGACGCGCTCGCCAAGGCCAAGACCGCAGGGGCCCAGAGCAGCGGCACCCTGGTCGTCAATCCACGTTAGGAGCCTACATGATTCCAGAAATTGGTCATTACGCCTTAATTCTCGCGCTCTGTGTGGCGGTGGTGCAGGGATGCCTGCCCATCTATGGCGCCGCAGTGGGGAACTCCTCGCTGATGGCGGTTGCGAAGCCGGCGGCGCGAGGGCAATTCCTCCTGGTCCTGCTGGCTTTTTGTTGCCTGGGGTATGCCTTTGCAGACAAAGACTTCTCCGTGCTGTACGTTGCAGCCACGTCGAACTCCCAGCTCCCGCTGCATTATCGCCTCGCAGCCATCTGGGGCGCGCACGAAGGCTCGTTGCTTCTCTGGATGTTCATCCTCAGCATCTGGATGGTCGCTGTCTCCTTCTTCTCCACCCATCTGCCAGAGGCGATGCGCGCGCGCATCTTGGGTGTAATGGGCCTTATCAGTGTGGGATTTCTTTTATTCATGTTGACCGTCTCCAATCCGTTCGAGCGGTTGATACCTGCCGCACTCGATGGGCGCGATCTGAATCCCCTGTTACAAGACCTCGGCATGGTGATCCATCCGCCGATGCTTTACATGGGGTACGTGGGGTTCTCCGTGGCGTTTTCTTTTGCGATCGCCGCGCTCTTGGGGGGCACGCTGGATGCGGCTTGGGCACGCTGGTCTCGCCCCTGGACCACAGTCGCCTGGTGTTTTATGACCGTGGGAGTTGCGATGGGGAGTGGGTGGGCCTATTACGAGCTGGGATGGGGTGGCTGGTGGTTCTGGGATCCGGTCGAAAATGCTTCTTTCATGCCCTGGCTGGCCGGCACCGCTTTGATGCACTCCCTGGCGGTTACTGATAAGCGGGGTAGTTTCAAAGCCTGGAGCGTGCTGCTCGCTATTATGGCATTTTCGCTCAGTCTGCTCGGAACCTTCTTAGTTCGCTCCGGCGTCTTGACATCAGTGCATGCGTTCGCGACCGACCCGAAGCGCGGCTTGTTCATTCTCATATTTTTGGCCGTGGTAATCGGCGGCTCTCTGGTCCTGTACGCCTGGCGGGCGCCTCGAGTCGGACTGGGTGGGAGCTTCGCCCTGATCTCGCGCGAAGGGATGTTGCTGGCGAACAATGTGTTGTTGGTGGCGGCCTTGGGCTCAGTGCTCCTGGGGACGCTGTATCCCTTGTTCTTGGATGCGCTGGACCTTGGCAAAATCTCGGTCGGCCCTCCGTATTTCGACACAGTCTTTCTTCCCCTGATGACACCCGCCATATTTCTGATGGGGATCGGGCCGCTGGCCCAATGGAAACAGGCGAGCCTCCCGGCCTTGGCCATCCGCCTGCGCTGGGCCTTCGGCGTCAGCCTGGCGACTGCCGTGGCGGTGCCGTGGCTTATGGGCCAATGGACACCGCTGATCAGTCTGGGGCTCTTGCTGGCCTTCTGGATTCTGGCGACGATCTTGGTGGATCTGAGGGAGCGGTTGCTCCAGGCCGAGAGCGGCAGCGTCGGGGGCCGCCTGGCTACGCTGCCCCGCGCCTATTGGGGCATGGTACTGGCCCACTGCGGCGTGGCCCTGTTCATCGTCGGCGTGACCATGGTGAAGGGCTTTGAAGTGGAGCAGGACGTGCGGATGAACGTTGGTGAGACGGCCACGCTCGGTGGCTATACGTTCCGTTTTGACGGGACGGAACAGGTCAATGGCCCAAACTATGTGGCGGCGCGGGGGACGTTTCATGTGAGCCAGGATGGTCGTGAGGTGACAGTGATGTATCCCGAAAAGCGCCGCTACTTCGTCCAGAACCAGACGATGACCGAAGCCGCGATCTCGCTGGGGCTGCTGCGCGATTTATACGTGTCGTTGGGCGAGCCGCTTGAAGGCGGAGCCTGGAGTGTGAGGCTCTACCATAAACCCTTCATCGATTGGATCTGGGGAGGCTGTCTCGTCATGGCCTCGGGTGGCGTCCTGGCTGTCAGCGATCGGCGCTATCGGCTGGCCTGGCGGCGGAAAGAGGCTGCGGTGCCGGCCACGGCCCAGATGGCACGCCCGACCGTCTCATGAACCGGTTTCTCATCCCGTTTGGGCTCTTCATCGTCGTGGTCGGTTTTCTTGCAGTCGGGCTGACGCTCAACCCGCGTGAATTGCCGTCTCCCTTGGTTGGGAAGGCGGCGCCTGAGTTTTCGCTGCAGCAGCTCCATGATCCTGAAAAAGTCATTTCGTCGAACGATCTTAAGGGTAAGGTCTGGCTGCTCAATTTTTGGGCGTCTTGGTGCGGGGGCTGTAAGGAAGAGCATCCGGTGCTCATCCGTATCGCACAATCCGGAGAGGTGCCTATCTATGGCATGGACTATAAGGATCAACGGAGTGAGGCTCTGGCGTGGTTGAAGGAGTGGGGCAACCCCTACCAGATCGTTGCTGTAGATGAGCCCGGGCGTGTCGGTATTAATTACGGGGTCTACGGAGTGCCGGAAACCTACGTGATCGATAAGGCGGGGGTTATCCGTTACAAACAGATCGGCCCGATACGTGAGGACATCTTGGAGAAAAAGATTTTACCCCTGGTCAGGGAGTTGCAGAAGCAATGAGATGGCTTTGGATGTTCATCCTGTTCCTGCCTGGTCTCGCCATGGCGTACGAGGCCCAGCCCCTCGCGACGAACCCGCAGGCTGAAGCGCGTTTGAAAGCCCTCGCTGTCGAGCTGCGCTGCCTGGTCTGTCAGAACCAGACGCTGGCTGACTCGAATGCGCCGTTGGCTGAAGACTTGCGCCGAGAAGTGCGTGAGATGATCGCCAAAGATATGAGCGACAAGGAGATTATCGATTTTCTCGTCACTCGTTACGGAGACTTCGTCTTATACCGACCGCCTTGGAAGCTCACGACTACGTTGCTCTGGCTAGGGCCGTTCCTCTTATTGGGAGTTGGCGCAACGGGATTAGTGTTTGCGCTACGCAGGAGACAGAAAAAGGTTACCGACGTGACATTGTCGGAAGCTGAGCATACACGTGTCGCAAAATTGCTTTCCGAAGGAGTTCATCGCCCTTGACCATCATATTTTGGCTGATCGCATCGACCATGACCATTCTTATTCTTGGTCTCCTGTTGTGGCCACTGCTCAAGCGCACAGTCGCTGTCACAACGGGAGAGCAGGAGAAGACGTTGTCTATTTTCCGGCAGCAGTTTGCTGAATTAGAGCAGGACCGTGTAAACGGTGTACTCACTGACGAACTGTGTCAGCAGGCGCGGCGTGAGCTCGAACGGCGTCTGTTGGAAGAGACAGGCACCACAGACATGGCTCCCAAGGTGGACCGGCGGCAGATGAATAGCAGACCGGTGGCTTTTGCATTGGCTGTCATCGTTCCGACGGTCAGTGGGCTGATCTATTGGCAGATTGGGAATCCACTTGCCATGACGCAGCCAACCGCGGCTTCGTTGTCTGCGCAGGGGGGGCCAGAAGGTGCGCATTCGTCTGGTGACGCACTGGAAGGATTGGTCGAGCGACTCAAGCAGAAAATGGCGCAGAATCCGAATGATGGCGTGGGATGGGGGTTGCTCGCGCGCTCATACGTGGGGCTGGGGCGCTACGCCGAGGCTGCTTCGATTTACGAGAAAGCTGTGACTTTAATTCCTGATGACGCCCAGTTACTTGCCGACTATGCCGATACCTTGGGTGTCGTCCATGGCCGCAAGTTGGAAGGGAAGCCCGAGGTCCTGATTCAACAGGCGCTGAAGATCGATCCACTCAATGTGAAGGCGCTGATGCTGGCAGGGACTGTGGCGTTCAACCGAAAAAACTTTGCTCGTGCAGCGAAGGACTGGGAACAAGCTCGCGCAAACCTTCCTGCGGACGTAGATCCGGAGATGACACAGCAACTGACGGCCGCTATCGAAGAGGCCCGGAGCCAACTCGGTGGGGGCCAAAGCATGATGTCTGGGCTTACGGAACCTGCGGCGTCGGCTCGGCCAACTGGGCAGGCGTCGGGACAGCCGCGCGTGATCAAGGGCACAGTGGCAATGGCGCCCAGCTTGGCCGGCAAGGGATCACCGACGGATACATTGTTTGTGTTTGCACGCGAAATGAATGGACCACCCATGCCGGTGTCGATCGTGCGGGCGACCAGGAAAGATTTACCCTTTACGTTTCAGCTCGATGACTCGACTAGCCCCATGCCGTCTAGAAAGCTCTCCAACGCAGGACCTGTCGTGATTGTGGCCCGTCTCTCGAAGTCTGGTCAGGCTATGCCCCAAGATGGAGATTTGGAGGGAGTGAGCCAGCCGATACAATCGGGAGTGGATGGAGTCACCGTCGTCATCGATCGCGAAAGACCATTTGCGGAATCGGCAGCGCCGACTCAGCCGGCTGGACAAGCCGGGCAGCCGCGTAAGATTAGAGGTACGGTGACGATGGCGCCGGGCTTGGCCGGTAAGGGATCTCCCGCGGACACATTATTTGTCTTTGCACGTGAGATGAACGGTCCGCCTATGCCGGTGTCGATCGTACGGGCGTCGAGAAAAGATTTGCCCTTCACGTTCCAACTCGATGACTCGACTAGCCCGATGCCCTCCAGAAAACTTTCCAGCGCAGGCCCTGTGGTGATTGTCGCCCGTCTCTCGAAGTCTGGCCAGGCCATGCCCCAGAG
>CAZGYZ010000106.1:0-6915 GCA_964530675.1 uncultured Nitrospira sp.
ACAGTCCCATCCTCACGCTCGTCGTGATGGGCTCGTTGCCGCTCTATGCCCTCTTGTCTGTGGTTATCACGCCGGCCATTCGAGCCAGGCTGCACGAAAAATTCAACCGTGGCGCAGATAATCAGTCTTTCCTTGTGGAAGCGATCAGCGGCATTCAAACGGTGAAGGCCATGGCAGTCGAACCGCCGTTGTTGCGCAAGTGGGAAGAACAACTGGCCGGCTATGTGCGGGCGAGTTTCCGCGCGACCACCTTAATGATGATGGCCGGCCAGACCGCGACGTTCATTCAGAAGGTCACCACCATCGCCGTGATGTGGCTGGGGGCCTATCGCGTGATCGAAGGGGATCTGACCATCGGCCAATTGATTGCCTTCACCATGCTCTCGGCGCAAGTGACGGGACCGCTGCTGCGTCTCGTCAACCTGTGGCAGGAGTTCCAACAAGTCGGCATCTCTGTGCAGCGGTTGGGGGATATTCTGAATACGCAGCCGGAGCCTGCCTACAGCCCAAATCGCACGACATTGCCGCAAGTGGCCGGGCAAGTGGTGCTTGACGATGTGACGTTTCGCTATCGCCCTGATGGGACCGACGTGCTGCGCAAGGTGTCGTTCGCGGTGATGCCTGGTCAGGTGATCGGGCTGGTCGGGCGGTCCGGGTCCGGCAAGAGTACCATTGCCAAGTTGCTTCAGCGGCTCTACGTGCCGGCGGGCGGACGGATTCTGGTCGACGGCGTGGACCTCGCACAGGTGGACCCGGCTTGGCTTCGCATGCAGGTGGGCGTGGTGCTCCAAGAAAATTTTCTTTTCAATCGTTCCGTGCGCGACAACATTGCACTGACCGATCCGGGATTGGCAATGGAGCAGGTGATCCGGGCAGCCCAACTGGCGGGCGCGCACGAATTCATTCTGGAGTTGCCGGAGGGCTACGACACGATTGTGGGTGAGCACGGCTGCTCACTGTCTGGTGGGCAACGCCAGCGGATCGCGATTGCCAGAGCGTTGGTCGCAAACCCGCGCATCCTGATCTTTGATGAAGCCACGAGCGCGTTGGACTATGAGTCCGAAGCTATCATTCAGAAGAATATGGCGCAGATCAGTCGAGGGCGCACGGTCTTCATCATCGCCCATCGGCTGAGCACGGTGCGGCCGGCGCATCGGATATACGTGGTGGAAAAGGGTGAGATTGTCGAGAACGGATCGCACGAGGAGTTGCTGAGCCTGAAAGGGTTCTATGCGCGGCTGCAAGCCCATCAAGATGGATATGCGACGACAACACGGGAGGGGGAAGGAGTATTCAAGGCATGAGGGGTACGGGGTAAGACGAATTGAAAATGTGGAATGATGAATTATGAATGGGGAATTGTCGGAATTGGAATGGGCTGCAAGGTGACAGGGGAGGGGGAACTTGGGATAGTTGGGAAATAAGTTCGTAATATTGAATGTTTAATTATGAATGCGCAATGGTGAATATTTAATGATGAATTTGGCATGTGGAATGCTGAATGAGAAATGATTAATGTGGAATTGTCTGAACGGGGAAAGGCAGCAAGGTAACAGGGGAGAGGTAAGGGGGAAATGTGGAATGTTAAATGGCGAATTCTCGGCTGCGAGGGATTGAAGGGGTAAAGGGATAGGGGGGGGTGAGGTAGTGGGGGATATAGGGATAAGGCGGTAGGGGTCTGTCACGTTGTCGCTACGTTTGTCTGGTACAGGACGAGATAGACAAAACAGACCAAAGAGACCAGACAGACGATCGACCAACTGAGGTTATATGGCATTCGATGCACTCTCACGTCATTTGACAGTCTGGCGGGCGGCTTTGTCTGCAGCGCACGATCGCCCACTTGGCGCTGTGCCGATGGGGCACTCGACAGAATTCCTGCCGGCTGTGCTGGAAATTCAGCAGGCTCCGCCTTCACCCATTGGCCGTGCCATCTTGTGGACAATCATGGCCGTGTTCGCGAGCGCGGTCTTGTGGGCCAGTCTCGGTTGGATCGATATCGTTGCGACGGCCAGGGGCAAGATCATTCCGAGCGGCTATTCGAAGGTGATTCAACCCTATGAAACGGGTGTGATTGCCGCGATCCATGTGCAGAATGGACAGCTGGTCAAGCAGGGCGACGTGCTGATCGATCTGGATCCGACGCTGAACCGGGCCGATCACGATCGGGCTTCCAATGAATATCGAGCTGCAAAGGTCGAGGCAGCAAGGCTCCGTGCGCTCATTGCGGGCAATCCGACCTTCGAAGCCCCTCCTGATGGAGACCCCCCGTACGTGCTGTTGCAAGGCCAGCTTCTCCGGGATCAGCTGGCCGAGTACGAGGCCAGAGCCGCCTCCGCACGACATCTGATCGAACAGCGCAAGGCGGGGCTCGATCAGACGCGAGAGAATATTCTCAGACTGGAAGCAACGGTCCCCATGGAGGCTGAACGGGCGAACACATACCAGAAACTCCTCTCCCATGGGGCGGTTACAAAGATGGATTTCCTACAAGCCGAAGGGCAGCGGATTGACAAGACGCAGGAATTGGCCGGGCAGCGCAAGAAGCTCATACAAGATCACGCCGCGCTCGCCGAAGCCAGAAAAAACTATTGGGCTCTCGTATCTGAGTTCCAGCAAACCAAACAGGTGGAGCTCTCGACGACCGAGACCAAGGTGGCGTCGCTGGTGCAGGAAGTGACCAAAGCGGGACAGAAGGCGGACTTTCAACGGCTGACGGCACCCATCGACGGCGTAGTGCAGCAATTGGCTGTCCATACGGTGGGGGGAGTCGTCACGCCGGCGCAGGAGCTGCTGATCGTGGTTCCACAGGATCATCCGGTGGAGGTCGAGGCGCAGGTTGAAAATAAAGATGTGGGGTTTGTAAGGAACGGACAGATCGTCGAAATCAAGGTCGAGACCTTTCCCTTTACTCTTTACGGCACCATTCCAGGGAAAGTGCTCAGCATGTCCGACGATGCCGTGCCAATTGAAAAGGTGGGGTTGATCTATCCCACCAGAGTGAGCATGGATCGGTCCACCATCCACGTGGAGGGGAGAGAGGTCAATCTGTCCCCAGGTATGGCGGTCACAGTCGAGATCAAGACTGGCCAGCGCCGCGTGATCGAATATCTGCTAAGCCCGTTGCTCAAATCAGTTAAGGAAAGCATTAGAGAGCGATGAGTAAGCTGTTGATTTACTACGTATCATCAGCTTTATGTCTTAACATGATTGCTACGCTATACCAGGGATTTCTTTACCAGGCTGAGGGAGCCGTTGGAGGAGGGGACAGCAGTCTTGATTCAGCGTCTCGCTCACTTCCGCCCTTGAATCTTACCTTGCGTGGTGCCTTGGCTGCCGCGGTCGAAAATAATCCCGCCGTACTCCTCTATAAGGAGCGGATCGAGGAGGCCCGTGGGCAAGTGCAAACGCAGTTGGGAGCGATGTTGCCCAACCTTTCCTCCACTGTCCGGCAAAGTAATCAGACAGTATTTCGTGGCACCTTCGGACTCAGTCCTACCAGGAGCGACCCCTTCAGTATTTTCGATGCGCGCGTCAACGCGACGCAAAATCTATTGAGCATCAGTTTAATTCAGCGCTGGCGCGCCTCGCGCGAAATGCTCCAGGTCAGCGAGGCTGAGTCAGAGAGCCGAAAATTCGACACGATGGCCAGCGTGGCACTCACCTATATGGAATACCTGAAGGCCATGGGCAGAATGAAGATGCATGAGGCCAACCAGCAAGTGATGAACGATCTGCTGGGGCTCATTAAACAGCGCCAGCGTGTGGGTGTTGCGACGGGCCTTGACGTTGCACGGCTCGATGCACAACTGGCCAACGAACGGCAACAGGCTTCGGTTTCGCAATATGCCGTCGAGACCGCCAAACTGAATCTCCTCAATCTGCTGGCGCTTCCCTATGATATCCAGCTGACATTGAGCGATGAATTTCGTCCCAATGTGCTCGGCCCATCAGCCGCCCAGGCCGCCGTCGAGGAAGCTTTGAAACAGCGACCGGAGGTGACGGCGCAAGTCACACGTGTGAGGGCAACTGAGTTAACCTATTCTTCCATTACGGGCGAACGCCTGCCGTCATTGGTCGCGCAAGGGGACTATGGTCTCATTGGGAATCGGTGGAACAATACCCTTGACACATACAATGTGGCGTTGTTGCTTCAAATCCCGATTTTCGATGGAGGGCAGCGAGAGGGCCGCATCGCGCAAACCCGGAGCCAATTGAGACAGGAGGCCTTTCGCCTTCAGACAATCTTGAACCAAGTGAAGATGGAGGTCCATGACGCCATGGCTGCGCTCACTGCTGCAAAGGATCAAGTCGGGATCGCGCAGGCCGGAATGCGATCAGCATCAAGGGAACTTGAACTAGCCCGCGAGCGCTACGCTGTGATTACCGCTTCGAGCCATTTCGAACTCACCAATGCATTGACTGCCGTAGCCCGAGCGAGACAAAATCTGGTTGAGGGGCTGTTTCAACTCAATGCTTCACGAGTCAATCTTGCAAGGGCTACCGGTAGCTTAGAGTCGCTGGATTAATTTTTCCCGCTAGGACATTCATCTTTATCCTGTCAATTTCATTCTCTCCGTTGAAATCTTCGATTCACGAGGGTAGTGTGTATAGGCGGCAATGAGATCAATCGGTGAGTTTACATAATCGTTCTTATCAGACATGAGAGATTTTTGATTTATGTCCCTCGATCTGCTCGGGCGCATCCAACAAGAACTGTCGATTACCGGCAGCGCGATCCATGAAACCATCCTTGCCATCGCCGAACGTGCCAACCGCAAGGCCCAAGTCTTTCGTTTGCACAGCCAGGCGTCGAGCTTGCTCAACCAGATCGAACAGGTCCATGGCGAACTCGGACGTCAGATTGCTGCGCTCTGTGCCAAGCGCCCACCATTTAGCCATGAGTCAGCTGTGCCTTCCGATCAATTGGCAGAATTCCTCGGCCAGGCCAGCGACCGCGTGCAGCATTTTAAACGAACGCTGCTCGGCGTCGATAGCCAAATACGTGAGATCAAACTGGAAACGATCCACCACGAGCTCCTCACTCTGCAACAGGATTTGAGTCTTCGCGCAGCGGCCATCGAACGGTTCCAGATCGTCCAGGGATCGCCGATCGTTGGAAAGACATTCGCGGAGATGACATTGCCTGCATCGGTTCATCTCGTTACGGTCCTGCGTGGACCATTTCTGCTACCGCCAGACAATGCCCTGGTGCTTCGCACCGGCGATGTCCTGGTCGTGATCGGATTGCAGGAGGATCTCACGCTGTTTGCCTCAGAATTTACCCAAGCTCGGAGCGCCAAGTCGGCGTAAATCATGCGCGAGATAAGCAAAATGTGTGCGACTGGCACGATCCGAGGTTCGAAGTTCCTGGTTCAAAGTTCCGAAAACCTCGAACTTCGGACCTCGAACCGTCGCCCATCCGACCCGTCCCGCTTTGCTTGCGAGTCTCGCGCGAATTTCAGGGTGACTCGCTTGCTCCCAATCCTCATCAGCCTCGCATTATTCGCCTGGTTCGATCTCCACGCTGCCGCCGCTGAGTCCACTGCACTCAAATCCAACGACTCACCGGGCCTCCGCATGCTGGAAGAAATGCAAACTGTTATTACCGACCTCGCTGAGTCGGCAAAACCGTCGGTCGTGAATCTCTTTCCTCTGTCCGGTCCAGGACGGGGGCGTGAGCTTTCGCAGGAACGGGGTCCCAATGCTTCCGGATCAGGTTCCGGCGTCATTATCGATCCTGACGGATACATCATCACGAACAACCATGTCATCGGCGACGCGACGGAAATCGAAGTCCGCTTTTCTGATAAGTCGAAACTGATTGCACAGGTTGTCGGAAAAGATCTCGATACCGACATCGCCCTCCTCAAGGTGACCGCCGACCATCCCCTCCCAAGCGCAAGATTCGGGGATTCATCCACCGTGCGAGTCGGCCAATGGGTACTCGCTGTGGGAAACCCTTTCGGACTCGATCGGACAGTCACACTCGGTGTCGTCAGCGGAATCGGCCGGGAGAACATTAATCTCTCGCGCTATGAAAATTTTATTCAGACCGACGCCTCGATCAATCCCGGCAACTCGGGCGGCCCGCTCTTCAATCTGCGCGGGGAAATCATCGGCATCAATACCGCCATCATTAATTTCGCCCAAGGGATCGGTTTTGCAATCCCTTCCAACATGGCCAAGCAGGTGATTCATCAATTGCTGACGCAGGGACGGGTCACACGTGGCTGGTTGGGCGTCGGTATCCAACCACTCACGGCGGAGCTCGCACGCAAGTTTGGCGTCAAGGAAGGCGACGGGGTGCTGGTCAATGAAGTCTTCGAACGGGATCCGGCTGCGGCAGCCGGCATCAAACCCGGCGACATTTTGACCCATATCGACGGCACCTTGATCGACTCGCCGAACCGCCTCTCTCGCGTCGTAGCAGGATTGCTTCCGGGCTCGACGGCAAAAGTTGAGATCGTCCGAGATCAGCAGCGTTTGGTGCTAGACGTCTCGCTCAGAGAACGCCCTGAGCAGGCCGTGATCACCTCGCTCCCTCAAGCACGCACTGAAGTCAAGCTGGGATTCGACGTGCAAAATCTGACGCCTGATCTTGCCGACAAATTCAAACTGCAGGAAAGCCGCGGCGTGCTCATCAGCAAAGTGGAGATCGGAAGCCTCGCCCAATCGGAAGGTCTTCACGAAGGCGATCTCATCAAGGAAGTGAACCGTACTGATGTGGGATCAGTCGGGGAATTCAGCAGCGCAATTTCCAAACTCCGGCGTGGCGAAACAATCTTGCTCCGCGTGCTGAGAGAAACCCGCGCGTTCTATGTGGTACTCAAATCGACCGACTAGGCTGGTTTATTTGGTTGATCTGGTTTGTTTTGTTTATTTGGTTCATCCAGTTAGTTCGTTCAACCAAAC
>CAZGYZ010000107.1:0-6778 GCA_964530675.1 uncultured Nitrospira sp.
CCGGCGTCCATCCTTGAATGTTTTGCGTCAGGGCTCCTCGTGGTCACAACAGATGCCGGCGGTATTCCCTATATTCTCAGGCACGAGGAATCAGGGCTCATGGTTTCTTGCGGCGACTACAAGGGCGTAGCAGAGAATGCGTTGCGCTTGCTGAGCGATCCGCAGCTGGCATCTCGTCTTGCTCATAATGCGCGTGGCTCTGTTCGACGATGCACTTCTGGGGCGGTGAGGGAGGCATGGCTCCATCTCTACGAGGAACTCGTGGCCTCCGGAGGATTGCACGCCGGCGAGCGGGTCGTGAAACCGTCGAAGTCATTGTGAATAGAGCGGGCACAGCAGACAGGATTCTGTCTTATTAATAGGGATTATGATGATACGTACTCTTCGATGGCAGAAACTTCTATCAATAGGTCCACGGGAGCTTTTGGTACGCGGGCAGCAGGAGTGGAGTAAGACACTCGAGTGCTGGCTTGGGCGTGGAAGCGGCGAACGGCCGGACTCTGAATTCATCGCGTCGGAAATACGCCCTGAATACCGTGACAGATCCAGTGAAACAGTAGCCGGGCACATCATGGCGCGGATTCAAAATGACCTGAAAGGGCAATGGCTTGAGCAGTTTTCATCAAGAGATGCTGTATCGGCCATTACCAAGAGACGATTTGGAGATGTGGCTGCTCAAATTATCGAGAAGGCTGACCGGGTGCACCGTGGGCGCTTTGACCTATTGGGATTTCAAGATTTGTCGTTCGGCTCGCCGATAAACTGGAGTTGTGATCCCTTGTCGGGGAAAGTGGCTCCGGCAGATCACTGGAGCAAGATAGACTACCTCAATCCTGATTCTGTCGGTGATCAGAAAGTCATCTGGGAGCTCAACCGGCATCAATATCTCGTCACGCTTGGACAGGCCTACTGGCTTACAAGAGACGAGCGATATGCCGAGTCGTTTGTCGCCCATGTTTCCTCGTGGATAGATTCCAACCCCCCCAAGACCGGAGTGAACTGGACGAGCAGCCTTGAGCTTGCCTTCCGCCTCATTTCCTGGATTTGGGCGCTTTCGCTTTTTGCAAGATCGGAGAAAATTACTCCAAAGTTTGTCTTTAGACTCTTGAAGTCGATTGTGGCACAGGCGGAGCACATTGAGGCCTACCTCTCGTATTATTTCAGCCCCAATACGCATCTCACAGGTGAAGCATTGGGTCTCTTCTATGTTGGCGTTGCATTACCGGAGCTACAGCGATCACAGCATTGGAGAGATCTCGGTTTGAAAATCCTTATGGATCAATTACCGATCCACGTGAAGGATGATGGTGTCTATTTCGAGCATTCTTCCTACTATCATCGATATACAACGGATTTCTATCTGCATTGTTACCTGCTTGCGCGCGCTTCCGGCATCGAATTGCCAAAGTTATTAGAGGATCGATTAGCCTTATTGCTCGATCATTTGATGTGGCTTACCAAGCCTGACGGCAGTTCCACCTTATACGGAGATGACGATGGCGGTCGCCTGCTGCCATTAGGCTCGCGTCGTTCCAATGACTATCGCGATACCCTCGCGATAGGGGCGGCGGTCTTTGGAAGAGAGGATTGGAAGTCTGTTGCCGGGGATGCTCCGCTTGAGCTTCTGTGGCTTCTCGGCCCTGAGGGGCTCGAATCGTACGATAGTTTGACCGCCAAGCCGCCTGCCATCTTGCATCGGGAATTTTCCACATGTGGATATCACGTCGTGCGAGATGGCTGGTCAAGCGACTCCACGTATCTTTTTTTTGATTGCGGTCCTCATGGCACGGCGCATTGCGGGCATGCACATTCCGATGCTCTTTCCTTTGAGTTTGCTACGGGAAACAGCAATTGGCTTATCGATTCAGGTACATATTCCTATGTGGGCCTTAGCGAAAGTCGAAACACCTTTCGTTCCACAGCGGCTCATAATACAGTTACTGTCGATGGGTATTCACAATCGGTGCCTGCAGGGCCATTCTCCTGGGATTTCATTGCGGACGTGCGAGGCAACGGATCGATCGAAACCTCTCAGAGCTATAATGTGGCAGGGGAGCATCATGGATTTCGTCGTCTCGCCGATCCCGTGACTCACGCGCGCACGATAATGTTTCGAAAGCCTGTCGATCGCTGGCAGAGCCAGTCGCCGTACGTGCTTGTTCAGGACCGTTTCGAGGCGCTTGCGCAACATCAATACGCATTGCATTTTCACTGCGCCCCCGGATGCCTCGTCGAACAGGATGGGGCATCCGTGACCATCGCCGGGCGCGATGGCCAGTATCTTTTCCTTCTTCCGCTGAAAGTCGAGGAGAACGGGGACTGTTCCCCCATCGCGATTTCCATAGAAGAAGGATGGGTGTCGCGCTGTTACGGCCAGCGGGAATCGGCTTTTCGGCTTGTCATCGCCTGCACAGCGACGGGGCCTGGCGAGGTGGTCACGCTGCTCGTACCGTTCATGTCCGGTGAGGGCTGTCTGGTGAGAGGAAGGCTTGCCAAGGATCTGAAGGAGTTGAGCGGGCGAGGCAAGCCTTTGCCGGACCTTTTCCAAAGTCTGTCCGGCTGGTTTGCCGACGCACTACCGCCTTCGGGGGATATCGGTTGGCAAGAGGGTGTGGCACGATCCTAAGAATCGTCTGTGGAGAGACCGATCGATATGTGTGGAATTTGCGGCATAGTGTTCCCCCTGTCCAGTGGACGTTCTGTCGACGAATCGTCGCTGAGACGGATGCGGGACGCCCTCGTCCATCGGGGGCCTGATGACGCGGGGACCTTCACGGATTCGCAAGTGGGTCTCGGTCATCGCCGGTTGTCTATTGTCGATGTCGGGGGTGGTCATCAGCCGATGGCCAATGAGGATGGGACTGTCTGGATCGTCTTTAATGGTGAAATCTACAACCACCGTGAACTCAGGCCAACTTTGGAACGGCAAGGATATCGGTACAGGACGGCAAGCGACACTGAAACCATTCTGCATTTGTATGAAGAAGAGGGCGCTCTTGGCGTGACCAAACTGCGGGGCATGTTTGCCTTTGCGATATGGGATTCGGTGAGGCGAAAACTCCTTCTAGCCCGCGATCGCCTTGGCATCAAGCCATTGTATTACGTTCAGAAAGAGGACGGGACTCTGTGCTTTGCGTCAGAGATCAAAGCGCTTCTTGAAGGGCAAGCCATCACCCCGGAGATCAACTTCACGGCGCTGAGCGATTTTGCCGCCAATCGGTCTACGTCCGGCGATCAGACGCTCTTTAAAGGAATTCGCCGATTGGATCCCAGTCATATCCTTGAATGGGAAGATGGGAAGTCCACGCTTACGGCCTATTGGGATTTTGATTTCAGCAAGCCGTCACCGCTCCAGTCGGAGCGGCAGTATGTGTCGGACTTCGGGGATCTCTTTCGGGAATCTGTCCGCTCGCATCTCATGGCCGATGTTCCGCTTGGCATGTTCTTGTCTGGCGGGATCGACTCAAGCGCCATTGTCGCGGTCATGAGCGAATTCGTCAAGGAGCCGATCAAGACGTTCTCTGTCGCGTTTGCGGAACGGGGGGCGAATGAGCTGGAGTATGCCAGGGTGGTGGCCCAGGCGTTTCGAACGGATCATCGCGAAATTGTCGTCAGCCCGCAGCAGTTTTTCGAGGCTCTTCCGGGGCTCGTCTATCAGGAAGATGAACCGATCGCCCATCCCTCTTCGGTTCCGCTGTTCTTTGTCTCGAAGCTGGCCGCTCAGCACGTCAAAGTGGTGCTGACGGGAGAGGGGAGCGATGAATTACTGGCCGGATATAACAAGTATCGGGTCACGGTCTATAACATGATGTTGGGGAAGCACTATCAACGCTTCGTCCCAGGACCGATCCGCCGGTTGATCGAACGCGTGATTCATGACCGGAGCGCCGCCCCGGGGATCTGGAGATCGCTGTCACGAACGTTCCTGGCGTTGCCGCCTGACCTGCGCTCCCTCTTCTTTGACAACTTTGCAGTGTATCCGTCCGCGATGCATGCCGACTTGTTCAGCGATGTAACCAAGGAACGAATGCATGACACCGATCCCTACCGCATTGCGATGCGCTACCTGGACCGGCCGGATGCGGACGCATTGCTTGATCGGTTGTTGGCGGTGGATCTCAAGAGCTTTCTCCACGAACTTCTGATGAAGGCGGATCAAATGAGCATGGCCGCTTCGATCGAGAGTCGCGTTCCATTTCTCGACCACAAGCTGGTCGAATTTGCCACGCGCTTGCCGGTCGACATGAAGCTTCGTGGGGTCACGACGAAGTACATTCTCCGTAAGGCTATGGCCGGCGTGCTTCCGGAGCAGATTTTGACGAGAAAAAAAATGGGATTCCCTGTGCCGATCGGAGACTGGCTTCGGGGAGCGTTCCGCCCGGTTGTGGACGAATACGTGCTGAGCGACCGCGTCCGCGCACGCGGCCTGTTCAATCACGAGTTTGTGCGGACGCTCGTCGCGCGGCATGACGCGGGAGAAAACCACACGGAGCGGATCTGGATGCTCCTCAACGTCGAGATATGGCTCAGGCGGTTTATGGATGGGGAGGCATGCCATCGAGGTTCTTCTGTGCATCAATAAGATTGATCAGGGCTATAAGGAAGAGGTGCATCATGGGAGTAATCGGCGGAATGCTAGGCTATCAATTGTTACGCTGGATCAAATCTGACGGAGGAACAAATTCTTGCCAGGGGGGCGCGTATCAAGGGCGTAGCAAGCTAGAAGTGTTGTTAGGCAAAAACATATGGGAATTCCTGGCAGGGAAGATCGTCATCGACTTTGGCTGCGGGGATGGAGCAGAAGCGATCGAGATTGCTCAGCATGGCGCTAGTAAAGTCATAGGAATCGACATTCGTGAGCATAAACTCGATGCTGCGCGCTGCGCCGCAAGAGAGGCAGGTGTTGCAGATCGATGCCTTTTCGTCACGGAGGTATCCGAAAAGGCTGATGTAGTCATTTCTATTGACGCATTTGAACACTTCAGTGATCCAGCTAGGATTCTCAGCCTTATGCGCCAGGTTATGAAAGACAACGGGTGCATCATCATTGCATTTGGCCCTCCATGGAAACATCCGCTCGGAGGACACCTCTTCTCTGTTTTCCCATGGGCGCACCTAGTTTTTACTGAGAAAGCGCTGATCCGATGGCGTCAAGAATTCAAGCATGACGGGGCCACGAGGTTTCATGAGGTCGAAGGTGGATTAAACCAGATGACCGTTCGCAAGTTTGAACGCCTTGTAGAGGAGAGTGATTTTCGGTTTGAAACTTTTGAAACCGTTTCAATCAGGCCTCTTCAATGGGCTGCCACTTCTTTTACACGCGAATATACTACATCAGTCGTGCGGACTAGATTAGTTGAAAAATGACACCGTATAAATTCGCAAGGTCAATTGGAGGAGTACCAAGATGCCGTGGGGCATGCCCCTGATGCCGATTAATCTCGAGATTTGGCTCAGGCGGTTTCTCGACGGAGAACAAGTGTCCCTCGCAGGCCTATCTGGTAAGGGAGGGTTCTAATGCGGATTTTGTGGCTGAAGACGGAACTGCTCCATCCGGTTGACAAGGGTGGGAAGATTCGCACCTATCAGATGCTCAAGGAAATGAAGCGTCACCACCATATTACCTATCTGACGCTTGATGAGACGCCCGGCGATCGGTTCTCCCATGAGCAGGCGTCCGAGTATTGTCATGAACTTATCTGTGTGCCGCATCGAACAGAAGACAAATTTACCGCGCGATTCTACGCCGAACTCGCGCTGAATCTCGTCTCTCCGCTTCCATACTTTATTCAAAAGTATCGATCCTCCGTGATGGCTCGAAAGATTAAGTCTGCTCTGTATGAACACAGGCCTGACCTGCTGGTCTGTGACTTTCTTCATCCGAGCGTGAACATGCCGGATCGGATGCCCTGTCCGTCGGTGTTGTTTCAGCACAACGTCGAGGCGATGATCTGGCAACGCCACTACGAAGTGCAGGCCAACCCGTTGAAAAAGGCTTATCTCTACAACCAGTGGCGAAAGACGCATCGGTACGAACGCCACGTTTGCGGGCAGTTTGATCGTGTGGTGGCGGTTTCAACCGATGACGGCAAGACCATGAAAACAGAATATGGAATTCCTGAGGTGCCGGATATTCCAACAGGGGTGGACACGGCGTATTTTCAGCGAAATCCGGCGGTTTCTCCGGATCCCCATCACCTGGTCTTCACCGGATCAATGGATTGGCTTCCCAATGAAGATGGCATTCTGTATTTCGTCAAGCAGGTACTGCCTCGCATCAGACGAGTTCTCCCCGATGTCAGACTGACCGTCGTGGGGCGCAATCCTTTTCCGCGCTTGGTCCAATTAAGTCGCCAAGATCCTGCGGTCACGGTTACCGGGCGAGTCGACGACGTGCGGCCATACATGGAGCGCGCCGGCGCCTATATCGTTCCGATTCGCATTGGCGGGGGCACGAGACTCAAAGTGTATGAAGCCATGGCTATGGAGATGCCCGTCGTCTCGACTCGAATCGGCGCCGAAGGCCTTCCGGTCCTCGATGGACAACATCTGCTGTTTGCGGATTCTCCGGAAGACTTTGCCTCCGCCGTCATTCGCATCTTGACGGATGCCCAGCTGGCCCGCGCGTTGGGCGCGCAGGCGGCGGCAACGGTGAGAGAGCGATTCGGTTGGGGCAACGTCGCGACGAAGTTCTCCTTCATTTGTCAGAACGCTCTTCAGGAGTTTGAACAGAAGAAGGGCATGGCAGTGAGCGCACAACGCCGTGACGCCATTGCAT
>CAZGYZ010000108.1:0-4828 GCA_964530675.1 uncultured Nitrospira sp.
AAAAGAAGAGGCCCGCCGGAGCGGGCCTCTATTCAGATCAGAGAGGATATTGCGGTTGCCAATTAACCGACCGTGACTTCGATCGCTTTCGGTTTCGCCTTCTCAGACTTGGGCAGTTGGAGATTCAGAACCCCGTCCTTGAATTCCGCTTTGACCTTTGCCTCATCCACGAGATCAGGCAATGTAAAGCTCCTGACAAAGCTGCCATAGGAGCGTTCTATCCGATGGTACTTCTTGCCCTTCTCTTCCTTCTCCTGCCTACGCTCGCCCTGAATCGTGAGGACACCGTCTTCGACCGTCACCTTCACGTCCTCTTTCTTCACGTCAGGAATCTCTGCCTTAATCTGGTACTCTCCGTCCGTTTCGCTGACGTCCACGGATGGCACCCAGTCGGCGACGACCATCGTCTCCTTAGCGTTCGCCTGAGGCAGAGCTTGACGGTTAAACATCCGATTCAACCGATCCGACATCTCTTCGAGTTCACGAGACGGATTCCACCGTACGAGCGTCATAGTAGACCTCCTTGTTGTGCTTATTTAAAGCATTAGAATATCTATTGGCGGCGCGCGCCGACTTTTCTGTATAGAATACAGATAACTCTAGCTGCCGCGGAGTCAAGGGGGCCACGCGCGAAGCGCGAGACATGCAAGAACGGTGGTTCGATGTTCACGGTTCGAAGTTCTAAAAACCTCGAACTTCGGACCTCGAACCCTTATGTCGCGCACGTTTCATCGTTGCTCGATAGGCACATACGATCGGCCATGCTCACCGGAATAAATCTGGTCAGGCCGGAACAGTTTGTTCTCTCGAAGCTGTTCAAGCCAATGGGCCACCCACCCAGACACCCGAGCCATTGCAAACAACGGTGTGAAGAGATCCGTCTCGATACGCATCTTGTCGTAAACGATTCCAGAGTAGAAGTCGACGTTGGGATAAATCCCCTTTCCCTTTAATAGCTCTTCTGCAACTCGTTCGACCTCCAGGGCGACTTCATATAACGGTGAACTGCCACATTCCTTAAAGAGCCGTTCACACAGACCTTGTAGGATCGTCGCACGGGGATCTTTGACCTTGTACACCCGGTGACCGAAACCCATCAGTCGTTGTTTTGCACGGACCTGTTCTTCAAGATACGGCCTGGCTTTCCCTGGCTCGCCGATTTCCTTCAACATCTGCACAACTTCTTCGTTGGCCCCTCCATGCAGCGGGCCCTTCAGAGCCCCGATTGAAGATGCAACGACCGTATAGGGATCGGCCAGTGTCGAAGCCGTAACCATGCCGGTGAACGTTGAGGCATTCATCGTGTGCTCGGCATGGAGGATCAGGCAGTCGTCAAAAATATCTCCCCACAAGGGAAGCGGCTCCGTCTCAGTGAGCATATAGAGAAAGTTCTCCGAAAATCCGAGATCGTCCCGCGGTGGAATGTATTCGTTCCCATGCCGCAAACGCGCCCATGCCGCAACGATCGTGGGCAGTTTGGCGACGAGGCGGACAGCCGACCAATAATTATTTTCGATGTCTTGGACGTTCCGGCCTGGATAAAACATGCCCAACGCGGCAACCGCAGCCTGCAAGGCATCCATAGGATGTCCATGCTCCGGAAGACATTTCAACAAATCGATAATCTTAAACTTGATGCGGCGGTGATGGAGAATATCCTCATGCCATCGTGCGAACTGCGGTTTAGTGGGAAGATGTCCAAACAGCAGCAGATAGGCCGTTTCGAGATAGGACGATCGCAGGCAAAGTTCTTCGACTCGGATGCCGCGATATTCGAGCACGCCGCGCTGCCCATCCACATCGCTGATCGAGGATTTGGCTGCGGGGACGCCGGCAAGTCCCGGCATGAAATCATGCGGCATAATTTTACTCCTTCCCTGAGCGGCAGGATATATGCTGTCGGGCCTACACGTCTAGCCCGGTCTGTCGATTGATCTGGTCTATTTGGTTTATTTAGTCTGTTTCGTTTGTTTGGTTATTTAGTTGAATGAATCTAACCAGATAAACCAAACAAACGAAACAGACCAAACGAACAAGAGAGGCGGATCTTGAAATGACTCTTATCGATTGGCATACTCACCTTGTCGGCTATTCACACAAGGAATCGGATATGCCGAAGAAGCGCACAATGACGGTGTATCTGTCCTTCCTGGTGACAATCCTCGGTCTCATTGCAATGGGAACAGCCACCTTGGCACAGGCCGAAGGCGAGACCCTTGCTTTTGCCGTGGTAAGTGAGACACCAAAAGACAAGGCGCAGGTAACGGCGAAGGTCTCGATAAATGACGCCGTGTCAGATATGAAGCTCCTCGCGTCGGAGACGATCCTAAATAATCTGATATGGGGAAAGCTCGAAATCTGTCATGCCATGAGGCTTGAAGGATACAAAGGCCCTGAAGGCTTCCAGATTGTCACGGTGCGCGTGATCGATGCCGGCATGCTGCCGATGTCCCTCCAGTCTTTTGCCGGCGATTGCTTGATTAAGAAAGCGATCGAGGTCGCACCGCTGAGGGATTGACAGGAGAGGTTGAGGTCTAGGCTCAGGTTAAGCGAGCAAGTATTCCGACCTCAGCCTCAACCTTATCCTCAGCCTATTTCAACCTCGGCATTCCGGACAGGAGGTCGGTTCTTCTGCCGACTCACACTCTTCAACGGTCAAAGGGAAGAGTTGTTCGCACTGTCGGCAGGGACGAATTTCAAAGTATGCGGTGCCCTTATCATCGATATCGGTAGGTAAGAGCAATTCCTGCGGATCATAACCGATCGCGCCACCATCGGAGAATTTGACAATGGCCAGTCGATCGTTAAAGACTTCAAAGCTTCCTTCCTGGCCTTTCCTAGCCAAGACATGCCCGACGACGAACACCGGCTGTCCCTTGCGCTTGGTACGGAGGTCTCGTAAGGTGTGGTGCGTATCTGTCGTGCAGGAAAACTGACCGCTGGAGCTAGTTCCAAAAAGTGGTGTTGGCATCATGGCGTTGATGTAAGCACGATAGGGCTGATGTATCACAGGGATAAAAATGGCGTCAAGGCAGGCGAGACGCTGAAGAGGGGAGTTCGAACATGGCAGAGGTGACGATTTACCAAAAACCGACCTGCAGCACCTGCCGTCAGGCGGTGCAGTTGCTAAAAGAAAGCGGCAAGCCATTCACGGCTATTAACTACTATGAGAAACCCTTCACGAAGGCTCAACTCAAGAATCTTTTAAAAAAAGCGGGGCTCTCACCGAAGGATATTTTGAGAACCAAAGAAGACATCTACAAGGATCTCGGTTTGGCGAAAAAGATCCTGTCTGACGATGAATGGCTGGATCTGATGGTGGCCCATCCGGATCTCATTCAGCGTCCGATTGTCGAAAAGGGCGAGAAGGTAATCTTGGCTAGACCGGCGGAGGCTGTGAAGGAGCTGCTGTAGCAGGCTGTCGAAAATGCCCGCCAGCATTATTGGAAGGCTCAGGTTGAGGCTGAGATAAAGGCAGTCAAATCTTTGCTCAACCTTGACCTCAACCTTAGCCTGCCAGCCAGGTCTAGGTTCCGTATTCGCTCATTGAGGAAGCTCTTCCTGTTCCTGTAGGAGTACGCCGTACCGGCACATTCTCTTCGATCCCACGCTTGACAACGTTACCCCCTGCTCCTTTGGCTTCATAGAGGGCGCGGTACGCCGACTTGATGACCAGAGTCAGTGTCGCGCTGTCGTTCAGTTTTTCCGCTACGCCGATACTCAGGGTGACAGGAAGCGCCTGGTCACGTGGTCCGGTCTTTTGAGCCACTCGCTCCTTTTCCCACACTCGTTCTCTTCCTCTGAGAAACAGCGAGACCGCTTCGATCGATTTCCGGATAGTTTCCAACGCACTGAGAGCTTCTATAGTCGATTTTCCGGGAAACAATACGGTGAGTTCTTCTCCTGTCGTACGGAAGACTTGCCCACTTGTGCAGACGGCCAGAACTTTCGGTGCGATCTGTTTTAAGATCTGTTCACTGACAGACTTTCCATGGACATTGGCATACTGAGTGAGTTGGTCGATACCGATGACTGCAACGGAAAATCGCTTCCCAAGTTGTCCGATCGCTTCATTATAGGCCAGGCGACCGGGAATGCCGGTGAGTGCGTCCCGATAGGTTTGCCGATGGAAGGATTGAAGCAATGTGGCGAAGAGAATCAGTCCCGCCGTCATGAAAAAGTTTGTCGGGTGCCAGCCATAAGGGCTCGCATGGTAGGCCACGAAAATGGCCACCAGTGCCCAGATTGCTCCCCCTTCAAGTGCGTCGCGATGAAGGACGAATCGTATGCCGTGCAGCAGCAATGCCGTAGCAAAGGCCACCAACGCCGGTTGCGGAATCGGCGTCCATTCCGTGAACAGCGGCGGAATAAATGCCCCAGTAAATAATGATGTCGCCAGGTCATGCTGGTCCGGAAGGCAGAGCCAGAGCAGCAGAACAGGTTGGAGCAAGACGAGCAGGAGGCGTATCAGGCCACGAGATTTCCAAAGCGAATCTTCTTTGAGGATCGAAAAGGCCAACAGGTTGAGCGGGACGAGAAACGCGGTCATGGCGACAATCGTTTGACGTACAGTCTCCTGATCGGCTTCGGCAGTGGGAAGCAGGACCATGGCTCGATCGGCCAGTGCCAACACAAGCAGGGAGAGGATCATGCGACTGCTGTCAAGGTACCAGCCAAAGATGAGCCCAAATGTGAGGACGATATAGGGCAGGGCGGCGATCGGTTGTTGCAACCACATCGGGAGTCCCTGGGGACGAAGAAATCCAATCGCGAGGAGAAGAATTAGCCCTCCAGGGAAGAGAAGCGCGAGGATAGATTTCCAGAGCTG
>CAZGYZ010000108.1:4928-6761 GCA_964530675.1 uncultured Nitrospira sp.
GGTCTTGGGTCATTCGAAGAGCACCGGAGGTTCGGTCTACGGTAATGGTGACCGCGCCATCTAAGACTTGTAAGAGGAGATCCCCTGCCAGCTGTCGTCGCCAGCCACGGAGGATGGGCACATCAAGAGCCGTGCGATTCTGTTTGGCTTCTACGAGTGTTTGTAGGTCAGCACTGGTGGCGACCATGGTGGGAGCAATCCCCTCCTCTGCTGCGCGAGCCTTCAGCACAGCTTGCAGGAGTTCGACGATACCTGTCGACTCAGGGTCAGGTTTTCGCTCACTAGGAACCTCCGGCCAGGCCGATGGTGGAAGCGCGAGCGCCGAGGTAATGGCAGCTAGTAATTCTGCCCCGTGCCGATCGACCTCGGAGGAATGGACGCCACGGAGGCCACGAAGATCATTGATCGATTTCGGTGGATGGCGTGCAAGCTGGATCAGCACCTCGTCTCGCATGACACGTCCGCGAGGCACGTTCCGGCGGCGGGCTTCCGCTTCTCGCCAAGCAGCTAACTCACGAAGCACCGCAGCCCCTTTGGGCTTAAGCGTATCCCACCCTCGAATTCGCTGGTAGCGTTCCTGTGGCTCTCGACTTTTTTCTCCCACCGCCGTTTCAAGGCGTGCAAACTCTTCGCTGACCCAATCCAATCGGCCGAGTGTGCGGAGGCGATCCTGTAAATGCGTATGGATCGATAGGAGGAATTCGACATCTTCCAAGGCGTAGGCGATTTGGCCATCCGAGAGCGGTCGCGCACTCCAATTGGTGAAGGTATGGGCTTTTGCCAGCCTGGTGCCGAGGAGTCGTTGGACCAAGTTTGCATAGGCGATTTGGGCGCCATACCCGACCATGGCCGCGGCGATCTGAGTATCGAAAAATGGCTTCGGAATCTGCCCTGCATGTGTGGCAAACAGATCGAGATCTTGACGCCCGGCATGGAAGATTTTCTCGATTTTGGCCTCACAGATAAGTTCCCAGAAGACGTCGAGCGATCCGCTGGCCTGGACGGCAGGAAAGTCAATGACGGCAGTGGTGGAAGCGGTGGCGACTTGAATCAGTTCCAGTCGTGGAATAAATGTGTCTTCGCCGACGAATTCCGTATCCAAAGCCAGACGTGGACTCTGTCGTAACGTGTGGCAGAGTGATTCAAGAGCTTGCTGGTCGGTCACATACGGCAGAGGTGGATTGGGTGTCACGTGTATCTCATTCTGTCGGGCGGTAAGTGGCGTCTGGTGATCGGGGAGGTTCAACATTACTAAGGCTCAAGTACTCCTTTAGAAACTGGTAGGCCTCTAGCATACGTCTCAATTCCGGTTCGGCGCTGCGGTCGCCGTTATTTGAATCGGGATGGAGTTGCTTGGCTTTGTGGCGAAATGAGGCTGTGACATCGGCGAGCGAACTTCCGAATTCTACGCCCATCGCAGCATAGGCGTCCATCGCGTTGTTGATTCCGCTCGACCCCTGCGACAGGTCACCGCCTCCCCCGCCGGCGGCTTTCAACATATCAGCGAGGCTGATTTTCCTGCGCCGACGCCGGGGACGTTCTCGAATCTCACTGTCAAAATCGTCCCATCGGTCTTCGACAAACTCAAGACGCGACTCCAAGCGCATGGCGCCGGAAAGATCACGGATCTCTCCAATCTCCTCTTCAATCTGGAGCAGCGATTTAATGATTTCCTCCAGCCCCTGTTCAACGCGAAAGAAGCTGTCGACCCGCTCCTGCATCATCGTATCGACGGCGAGATCCAGACTTTCTTCGGCTTTCGGGCGCAACGAATCGATCCGTTTTCTCATCCCATTCTGAAACTTGATAAATTTGCCTTGTGTGAACGGCATG
>CAZGYZ010000109.1:0-6754 GCA_964530675.1 uncultured Nitrospira sp.
CATTGCATATGATGGCGTTTGTACGAGAGACCTATCGGGCCTTTTGGTGTGAAGGGAAGGACATCTCTGACCCTGAAGTGCTGAGGCAGCTGGTGGAGCAGGTAGGAGGCTCACCAGAGAGTGTGGGTACAATCGATAGCGAGGATAGCCGGGTAGCTCAAGAGTGGGAAGCGGCCTGGCACGTCACAGGCCAGGCCGGGGTTCCCCTCATTGTCTCGCCGGATCATTATCTCCTTGTTGGCTGTGCCCCGGAGGAGCAGATACGACAGTTCTTCAATCAAGGCCGAGGCTGAGGTTAAGGTCGAGAACGACCGAGCGTAATTTATCTCAACCTCAGCCTTGACCTTAACCTGCTTTATCAGGATGCCACGTCCAGATTCATCACAAAGCTTTGCAATTCTCGCCGATGTTCCTCTTCGGTGTTCTTGAGATTCTCGATCTCCTTGCGTAGATTTTCCAGCTCGGTCTCTTGCTGGTCCAACTTCTTGACATAGCGAGTATAGAGATCGGAGTTTTGTTGGAGCCGCTGCATGTTCTCGCGGATGCGCGCATGCTCCGCGGTGATCTCGGCGGTACGTTGGTCTAGGCGCGTCCGTTGGGCGCGCGTGTCGTCCAGCTTGCTGCGCAATTGCACCACGCGTTGCAGGGCCTCTTTCACTTTTTGGCTGACTTCTTTTGCTTGCTGGTAATAGACGATCTGGTCGATGCCACTCTCCATTAAGAGGATCGATTCCTGAAGAGGCAGCGTTTCCTTGATGCGAAGCGTCGCGGTTTTCCCTGGATCGACTGCGACGCTAAAGCGGTATAGGTCGCGTGTCCGCTCTGCCGGTTCTTTCGGTTCGGCAAGTTTCCAGTCTGCACGATAGGGCTGCTCAATCAATAGGGTTTTGGCTTTCGTGTCGCGATTCTTTACGAAATAGGTCCGGTCTTCGACTAAACGGCGCGAGATGAGCATCGTGCCTTTCTTCAGCGAGACCGTCGCAAGTTCTTGCGTACCTCCTTCGAGTTTCGGTTCCACTTCGGTCTTGAGATCGAGCGCATAGCTGATCAGCCGGTCTTGTCCAGGAGGAAGATCCTCGATGCGCGCATCGCCGGCATAGGTCCCGCTCTCAAAGAGGGTGATGGGGCCTTGCATCAAATGAAGGGCTGACGTGTTTTTCAGCCGATACCCATTCAACGGATGTTTCACATTGACGTTTTGATTATAGAGCGACACCTTTTGGCCCTGAAGTGTCTGGCCGATGATGGGCAGTAGTGCGCTCTGATGTTTGGCGAGGGTGACGGGTTGGTCGATGCGGTATTCGAACAACTCGCCCTTGTCTTCAGCCATCGCCATGGGAGCCACACCTTCTTCCAGGCTGCGCATATCCATCTCGGCGGCGACGGCGGTCTCTGCCGGGGCATTGGCCCGACCACCGGAAAACCCTTGGGCCATCTTGCCGAGCAAGCGTTCTTTTTTCATCTCGCTGCGAGCTGGAGGGGCAGCAGCCATCGGCTTGAGTTCATCCATGGCATCGCCGTAGGTTTGGGGTTTGAGGTTGGCGTAGAGCTCGGGCTGTACGACTGGCCGTGGGTTGTAGAGCGGTTGATACAGATCCATCGTGAAGGAAATGGGCCGTCCCGAAACAAGAGACAGTTTCACGTTGCGCCAGTCCTGTAAAGTCTGATTCTCCACAATGGCCCAGCCTTGCAGATAGGGCGCCTTATCCTCTTCCAAGACGAGTCGATAGGTGGTCTTCCAGACCGGGGTTTCCGTCAGGTAGGCGACACGGGCCTGGCGGCTCCCGGTGCCGTCGAAGGTAATCGAGACGGTCTTCTTCTGGGCATCGTGATTCGTCGCGAGTATGGCCAGCGCCTGGTGCAGTTCAGTATTCAAGGCGGGATTGGTCAATTTGATGCGCTGCACGTTCGCCAGCGAGAGTGAGCGGAACCCCTCTTCTGTCAGGAGCGTGACATATTCCTGCTCGATGACGCGGTGCTGCGGGCCCTCGCCGATGGACTCCATTTTTTTCTCCACGCCCAGCAATGTGCCGACGATGAGATTGGGCGCGGTAACTTCGACCGGTTCCCCACGGACCTGAGTCAGAATCTGTCCCAGGGTCGGATTACCGTTCAGATTGATGCTGAAGCTTCCGAGCGTCTTCGTCACAGGATCGCGCGAACCGTAAGTGACGGTTGAGATTCTGCCGCCGCCGAAGTCCTGCACGACCAAACTCTTGAGCATGTCGTTGATCTGGTTTGCATGCAGACGAAGGTCGAGTTGCACGCGGTTGTTTACCATGCCGTCATGTTGGAAATATCCCACGCCGCTGGAATAGAGCACGATCTTGGAAAGGGGAAGCACCGCCCCTTCTTCTGCCAGAACCGGCCAGGGGAGCAGCAGAAATGAGAGGAGGATCAACCTCCTCTCAAAGGCATGACGGGAACGAATCAATCGTGGGCACATGGAGGCCTCCATCGTAGGGTGTTGCATCAGGCCGGGCTGGCCATGGTGATATGACCTATCTTAGTCATGTCGTCAAGGGCCGAATCCTTCCAACCTCGGAGAAGAATTGTTCAAGCCGTTCGGTGCATGATAGGGTTTACAGTATTTGTTAGGGGAGGTAGGGGGCATATCATGGCTGATCCGCCTCTGCATCTCACCCCAGAGTCTCCATCTTCCGATCCTCAACGAGAAGCCATGGTGGCGACGGCGGAACTACTCGCCAAGATTCTGGATACAGCCGTCAAAATCCCTGGCACACCCTTCTATGTAGGACTCGATCCGTTGCTCGGATTGATCCCCGGAATCGGTGACATACTGGCCAATCTAATCGGGACTGTCATTTTGATATTGGCCGCGCGCCTTCAAGTGCCGCAGATCGTCATCGCACGGATGAGCCTGAATCTCCTCATCAATGGAACCATCGGTGCGATTCCCATTCTCGGCGATCTCTTCTCCATCTGGTTTCGGAGTCACGCGAGAAATGCAGAATTACTGCGGAGGGCTGCGACTCAACCGTACCGAGAAACGCAACAGGCTAGGATCTATGTCGCCTGCATCATCGCCGGGACCGTCGTGCTTCTGCTGCTCGCCATTGCAGCAATCTTCTGGATCGTCGTGAAGCTTTGGGCCGCAATTGCCCTCGCATGACTCATGCGAGACGGGCGAGGCTGGTGTGATCCGAAGTTCTAAGTTCTGGGTTCGAAGTTCCGAAAACCTCGAACTTCGGACCTCGAACCCTTGCCCGTCACGCAAGACTCGCCCGTTGCCTGCACTTCGCAATTTCGTGTTGAAACGGCATGAATAATGCTCTGGTAGGTCTGGAATGCTGTACGTCGCAACCATTCACGCGTCACGTTTCAAGTATGGGCAAATAACCGGCCAGGCGCCTGCCTCCTATTGGCTGAGTGAGAAGGCGAAGGCGCTGCGGTTTGATGCGAGGCTGCGAATCAGGGAAAACCCCAGGTGTATTCGCGAGCATACAGTGAGGAACCTTTTAGGCCGAGCACGGCGCAAATGGCCCAAGATCGTGACGAGAACAGCAGTGGTATCAGCAAAGGGAGGAACCGGTAATGACGACCTGGAATTCATGGTTATTTTGGCCTAATAGCGTGGCCTTATCCGTTTTGGCGTTGGCCGTACTCGCAATGCTGTTTCTGTATGCAGCGCGCAAGCCAATGCATGGGGTTATCCATTCGGTATGTGCGCTGCTGTCCCAGTCCACACGATTCATTGCCCGCTGGCTGTTTCTCTGTGCAGACAATCTGAAGCTGCGTAATCAGTCGGTGTTGTTGGCGCACGGGCAGGAAAGCGAAGCGACCGTGATCGATCGGGAATTCGAACGCGTGAGCGATATGATTCGTAAGGATATGCACGAGTTTCCTGCCTTCCAGCGAAAAATGATGGAGGAAGCGACACGCATCGAAGATGATTACCATAAATGTGGAGAAGTCCCGCCTCCCCCTCCGGAGTGGGTAGGCGCGCTTAAATCTGTCGCACAGATTAAAACGGGAGGCGATATTCCACGCAAGCTTCTGGAAGACATCAATAAATCCATCCAGAAGATACATGACCAGACTGTCGCGGAGTTCCGGCGCTCCTATGAAGAGCGGCATAAGATACTAAAAGCGATGCAGCCGTCATGGCGCTCTGTGGAAAAGCTGATAGGCGAAATGGAAAAGAAGATGGTTACGCTCCAAACCAACGCGAAGCAGATCGATGGTCATATGGGAAAATTAGAGGGTATCCGGGCCAAGGATAACAAAACCGAGCATGCTCTGACGGTGTCTGGTTTCGTGCAGTTGGCGATCTCCTCGCTGGTCATGATGATCGCGTTGGGCGGTGCGTTTATCAACTACAAGCTGATCGCGCTGCCCATGTCGGAAATGGTCGGCGCCAGCGATTACATCACGAATAGCCTGAAGACGTCGGATGTCGCAGCATTGGTCATTATTTTGATGGAAGCATCAATGGGCCTGTTCCTGCTCGAATCGCTGCGCATCACGCAGTTGTTTCCCAGGATTGCCAGCATGGATGATCGTATGCGTCAGCGGCTGATGTTCGCATCGCTGATTTTCCTGATCATCCTGGCCGCGATCGAGTCCTCCCTCGCGCTGATGCGGGATATACTGGTTTCCGACAAGGTTTCGCTGATGCGTGATCTCGCCTCTGCCGCTCCACCTGCGTCGGATGGTCTGCTGACTAGCATTCCGATGATCGGGCAAATGATCATGGGCTTCGTGCTTCCGTTCGCATTGGCGTTCGTGGCAATCCCGCTGGAAAGCGCGGTATATTCGATGCGCACCGTTCTCGGTGTGTTTCTCGTGCAGGCCATGCGCGGTCTCGGCTTTTTACTCAGGTTCACCGGTCTGCTGTTAAAGCGGCTGCCCAAAGTGCTCGAACTAGCCTATGACGTACTGATTGTCATTCCGCTGATGATAGAACGCTGGGTGATAGGGATGCGTGCAGGTTCGATGGGAGCGGGTAATACAGAAGATAAAGAACTCCCCAAACTCAGGAGAGCGGCATGAACAAATATCTGACCCTCTTGATCCTATCGTTCGGCATGGTACTGGTCAGCGCTTGCGGCGACAGCCGCATACATAGCCATGGCGTGTATATGTTGGTGGATACGTCCGGCACCTATGCCCAGGAGATGAACAAGGCATCCAAGATTGTCAATTACCTGTTGGCGACGCTGAACCCGGGAGATTCGCTGGCGGTGGCCAAGGTAGAGACTCGCAGCTTTACTGAAAAAGATATTATCGCCAAGGTCACGTTCGACAAGCGCCCTTCGCAGGCCACCTCGCAAAAGCGCAGGTTCAAAAATAACATTGAGGTGTTTGCCAAGCATGTCAAGGGCAGCGCCTATACCGATATCACCGGTGGCCTGATCCAGGGTGCGGAATACCTGAATGAAACGAAAGCCGGCATCAAGACCATCGTCGTGTTCTCTGATATGCAGCAAGAATTGGGCAAAGGAACAATTCGTGATTTTCCCATCAGACTTGACGGTATCCGTATCGTGGCGTTGAACGTCACCAAGCTGGGCACGGACAACGTCGATCCTCGGCGATACCTCGACCGCCTGGCCCAATGGGAGGCAGTTGTCCGCAAGGCCGGCGCCACCGACTGGGTGGTGGTGAACGATCTGGAGAATAATATTGAATCCATTTTGACCACTCGCTGAAGGGGCTAGCCCGTCGGCAGAAAAATACTCCAGCATGGCAGAACCTCCACGAATTGTTTGATTACCCATCGGACCATTGATGCAATGGAGCAATGGTCAATCCTCTCGCAAGGTTCATTTCGCGTTTTACCTTTCACGTCTCACGTCTAACGATCTTTATAGCGGTTGCCTTCCTGAGGTGCGAAGCTTTATAGTTTCCGCCCATTAGGCAATGGGTGAGGCTGTCGCGATTTCTTCAACAACATGCGGAGGCGGTTCATGAGGATGATGATTGTACTGGTTGCGTTACTTGGACTCGCTACATACCCGGCGATGGCTGCAGCGCCAGTTGAAAAAAGTGCAAAGGAATTGGCTACGGGGCAGAAGCAGAGCCAGAGTCAGGAAAAGCCCGCGGTGGTTGCGCCTCAAGCCCCACCGCCAGAGGGGGCAATGGTGGTGGTGCCGGCAGGAGAGTTCATGATGGGAAGTGCGGCGGGAGATTCAGACGAACAGCCGGAACACAAGGTCTATCTGGACTCATTTTCCATGGATGTGTATGAAGTGACGGTGGGGCAGTATGCGGCGTTTCTGCAGGCGAAAGGGATCGATCAGCCCTCGGATTGGAAGACGATGAACCAACCGGCGAATCAGAAGCGTCCGATTGCCAATGTGGATTCGACGGATGCATCCGTATACTGCAAATGGGTCGGCAAGCGGTTGCCGACAGAGGCGGAGTGGGAGAAGGCGGCGCGGGGGACAGATGGCCGCATCTATCCGTGGGGTAACGAAGCTCCGACGCCGCTTCATGCGAACTTTGGGAAACCGGACTGGAACAATCACGCGGTATTGGCGCCGGTGGGCTCGTTCGAAGCGGGCAAGAGTCCCTATGGCATCTATGACATGGCCGGGAATGTCTGGGAATGGGTCAGTGATTTGTACGACTATAACTATTATAAGGTCAGCCCGTCGAAGAATCCGACAGGGCCGTCGACGGGTGGGACCAGGGCGGTCCGTGGCGGTGCCTGGAACAGCAATCCTCGGGCGATGCGCTCTTCGAATCGGAGCCTCATTTCGCCGACGGACCAGGGACTCAACGGGTTCCG
>CAZGYZ010000110.1:0-6741 GCA_964530675.1 uncultured Nitrospira sp.
AGGTGGAGGAGCCGATTTACATCCGGCCGGCGGAACGCGTTAACTGGCTCTAAGGATGAGCCGGTCATCACTGTCGCACGGGGCAGAGCGCTCAACCGAGTGCTCTGCCCTTTGTGTTGTCCCCTCCGATGACGTTCGTTCCGCAGACTTCATGCCGAAGGGTGAGTAGCAATATGAAGCGTAGACCACCTGCCACGTTGCCTTCTTTCATAAGATAAAGCCTTCCTATCTTTCTGCCCTAATGGCGCGCTGATTTTTTATTCTAGTTAGTTGAGCATGTTGGTGGCCGTGTATGGGGGTAATCCTACGCCCTCTGATTACGAATGGTCTCCGAGTGTTGCATTTAGCCGATTCCGGAGTGTATAAAAAGAGTCTAAATTTATTGAGAAATCATCTTATTTTCCTCCAAGTTGGTGGTGAATTAGCATGAATGTTTCGCTGCTTTTTCCTCCAACGTGGCATCCGTCACAGCCCTATCTGAGCCTTCCTTCGTTGACAGGATTTCTGGTCCAGGGCGGCGTTACGAACGTCTCTCAGCGCGATCTTGGGATCGAACTCCTCGACAGGGTGGTCACGCATTCCTATGGAGTATCGCTCTATCAGGAGTTGGTCGATAAACAACAATCGCTTGAGCGGCAACGAACCGGAGAAACCGGGCCGGGAAGTGATGAGCATTTAGCGAGGGTGGTAGAGTCGCTGGATCGCTTCCCCTATCTCATTGATCGGATTGAGCCGGCCAAGGAGACCCTCCGTGGGGAGGGCTTTTACGATCTCGAATCCTATAAAGAAAGTCTCTTTCTCATCGACAAATGGCTGGAGGTGCTCTCCACACTCTATTTCCCGACCAGACTGACAGTTGTCGACAATCAATTCGGTAATTACTCTATCTATTCATCCAAAGACCTGATGAGGATCATCAGGGATGAATCCCAGAACCCCTACATTCAGCTCTTTCGTGAGCAGTTCGTTCAGTCGATTGTCGGGGACCAACCGGACTTGATCGGCGTGTCGATTACGGCGACCTCACAGATTATCCCCGGCCTGACACTCTGTCGTTTGATCAAGGAAGCCGCCCCTGATATCCATTTGACGATCGGTGGCAGCATCTTCACCCGTTTGGTCGACAACCTGCGTCGCTGCCCAAGTCTTTTCGATCTTGCCGACGATATCATCGTGTTCGAGGGCGAGACCGCGTTGCTCGAACTCGTCCATCAATTGGACGGAAAAAAAGATTTCAGCAAAGTTCCAAACCTGATCTATCGCCAGAACGGGAAGATTACGGTCAACCAGCCGTTTTACTCTGAAAATATTAACCAGTTGCCGGCTCCCAACTACGACGGCTTCCCTCTCGGGCTCTATTTGTCGCCGGAGCCGGTATTGCCCGTGCAGTTTTCACGAGGCTGCTACTACAAGGATTGCGCGTTCTGCGCCCTCACGCTGGATCACCAGAACTTCAGACAGAAAGAACCGGGCCGGACTGTCGAGGAATTGGCATGGCTCAAGCAGCGGTACGGAGCGCAGCGCTTCTTCTTTACGGACGAGTGTGTGGCCCTCTCACCGGCAAAACGATTGTGCCAGCAGATCATCGACAAGAAGCTGGACATCAAATGGACTTGTGAGATGCGCTTCGAGAAACATCTGAGCCGTGAACTCCTGGCGTCGATGCGGGATGCTGGGTGCTTGAAGATTGTGTTCGGATTGGAGTCCTTCAACCAGCGCGTGATGGACTTCATGAAGAAAGGGATCAAGCAGGAATGGGTGCGCCGCATTGCCGACGATTGCGTCGACCTGGGGATTGCGGTGCATTGCTATATCATTGTCGGGTTCCCGACCGAGAAGGAAGAAGAAGCCCGGGAGACGATGAATTTTATCGTGGAGAACGAGCGGCTCCATGGATTGTACGGATTCTCTTGTCAGCCTTGCCTCTTCGATTTGGAAAAAGAAGCGCCGATCATGAGCGATCCAGGCAGCTATGGAATCAGGCGGATCATGCGTCCATCGGCAGAGGATTTGAGCCTGGGTTTTTTCTATGAAGTGACGGAAGGCATGACGCCGGACGAAGCGGAACGTCTGTATCAGCACGTCTACGAAAAGGTCAGCGAAGTCGTGTGCGAGTTACCGTTTAACTACTCGATGGCCGATGGACTGCTGTATATCGCACGGGCCAAGGCCCAGGAAGTGCGTGTGCCCCAGACGACTGGATCGTGATGAGCCTGTCCAGCAAGGGTGTATAGCGTGATTGCCACGACGAATCCCACCATCGACCGGATTACAGGGAAGCTCAGTGATCAATCACTGCTGTTTCGATACACGATCAAACTCGTCCTGCTCGTCTCCTTCTCGGAATTAATCCTGTATCGGCTCGTGTCGCGGCTGGGGATGCATCTCAGCAAGCTGGCCCAGGAGCATGAGTGGATCATCCCGACCTTCACGGCATTGACGCAGATCGGGCAGTGGCTGCTCAATGTTGTGGCGATTCTGCTGTTTCTTGCCCTGAGCGTGGCGGGCATCAACCGGATGGCCGGTCGTGGGTTTACGGGATCGAACATGATCGTCATTCCCTGTGTCGCGCTCCTGTTGCTCCTCACGGTGGGATTCTTGTTGGTACCGCCAGCCTTCCTGGGGTCCGCTATTTATAACCTCGTGGCACTGGTTGCGTTGATCTGCCTGATAGTGGAGTACCTCTCCACCCACACAGAATGGTCGCATCGCGCGATGGGTATCACCTATCTCCTGGGGGTTGGGGGCTGGCTGTATTACCAGATCATGTCTACCATCTATAGTTTTATCGGAACCGTGGCGGCTCCGCCCTTGGTCTACGAGGCCCATCGTGGGGGGGAAGGGCTATTGGTCTTGTCCAGCATCCTGGTGATGTGGGCCTATGGGCAGGGCGTCTCGTTTAGGACGCGCAATCAACGACAACGCCGCCGTGCCATCTGGTTTTGGGCGACCTCCGTGTCCGTGTTTACGGTGATGCTGTTCTTAGATTACCTGCTCCATAGGTATGACGCTGGGATGGCCAGTAACATTCGTAAGGCGGCAGACGGCATCGGGTGGATTTTTCAGTTCGGCATGGGTTACACGTTTTTCCTCCCATTTGCATTCTACCTGACAGGCTTGTTGTGCTGGTCGTATACGGTTATTAAGTTACTCAACATGGGGCGGCTTGCCGGGTATGGTCTTGGTCTGATGTTTATTGCGGGGTATGCGCTCCTGTACTCGAATCTGACACTTATGGTGGTGCTCGGCGCCATGCTCTTGACCATGGATCGGCAGCAGCGGGATACGCCGGAACCAGCGTCGGCAACGAATACTCCCATGGTCAGTACGCCCGATTCATTGGCAGGTGGACACATTTAATAGACTTTTCACTATTAGGGAATCGTATGAATGAACCAACCGCTTCTGCTACTGAACAAAGTCAGACGATCGTTGACCCCGGCGATCAGCCGCTGAACCCCGACGAAGAAATCGCCGAGATTGAAAAACTCCTGGCGGTTGAGCCGGACGATTTTCAGGCCCGTTGCCGGTTAGGTGAGCTGTACTTCAGCAAAGGGCGGATGGACGATGCGCTTGTCGAGGTGAAGAAGTCGATTGAGATGGCGGAGGGGCTCCGCACAGAAATGAATCGGTCGCTCGCCATGTACTACTCGAATCTTGGCACGATTTACGCGACGAAGACTATGACGGACGAAGCGGAAACCGAGTTCAAGCATGCGCTCGATGTATTTCCCCACGACGTCCTGGCGCTCTTCAACCTCGGGCGGGTCTATGCCGACAAAAAGAAGTTTATGGAAGCTAAGTCGTATTACGAACGCCTCGTGGAAATAACACCGGACGACCCCATAACCTGGTACAATCTTGCCGGAGTTTATGTCGAACTCGATAATCCCCAGGTCTCGGACTACAATACTATCGACATGGCCATCCAATGCTATATGCGCACGCTCGAATTGGATCCGAAGCATCTGGAGGGCAGTTTCAAGCTGATGGAGCTGGCGATGAATCACAAGAAGACGGATCTCGCCATCAAAGTCATGGAAGAGGCGGTTGAGCAGAACCCCGAGGAGCCACTGGCCTACTACAATTTGATCAGCGTCTACGACAAGGCGAAGATGTTCGAGCAGGCCGAGCAGGCGCGCAAGCGGTTGAAGGAACGATTTTCCAAGCGGGCGAAAGAGAGCAGCACATCCTGATTCTCTTTCGCCGAATACCCCGCAGCTTCCAGCCTTCGTAGCCGAAGTGGCTGCTTCGGCGGAGTAGGCTGCTACGGGGAGTTTCATTGCCCCATTCATACGGAGGGACACACCATGTTTGGGAGTCTTGGTTTTACAGAGATGATTCTGATCCTCTTCATCGTGTTGATCGTCTTCGGCGCAGGGAAATTGCCGCAGCTGGGGGAGGGAATCGGCAAGGCAATCAAGGGCTTCAAAAAGTCTACACAGGAAGCAGACACGATCGAGCCAGAAGCCCAAGCAGCCCAGCAGCAGACCGCATCCGCTCCGCAGCAAGCGATTCCGCAACCCACGGTGCAAGCATCGGTTCCAGTGGAACAGACGACCGCGCCGGTTCATTCAGTTTCACGCGGCTAACCAGCCGGGATAGGGCGACAGGCATATGGAAGTTGAGCTTCAGCTCGCGACCGGCTATATCGAGACCTTCGCAGGCAACGGCAAGGCTCGGAGTACCGGCGACGGAAAACGGGCGGTCAAGTCTGGGATTCCACTGCCTCATCATGCCGCGCTCGACAAGGACGAGACCTGGTTCTACTTTGCCGAGTCCGGGTCTGATCGTATCCGGCGGGTCAATCTCAGGGAAGGCACGCTCCATAACTTCGCCGGCATAGGCGAAACCTGCTATAGCGGCGACGAAGGCCTCTGTGGGGAAGCAGGGCTCTATTTGCCGCTCGACGTCGCGTTCGACTCCTGCAACGACCTCTATATCTGCGATTCCGGCAGCAACCGTATCCGGAAAGTGGACCGTGAGACAGGCATCATTACCACAATCATTGGCACAGGGCAGCATGGGTTCAACGGAGATGGTCCGGCCCTCGAGACCAATCTCACTTGGCCTGCTGCCATCGCCTTTGATCCCGACGACGTGATGTACATCGCCGATACCCAGGCGCACCGAATTCGCCGCTACGATCCCAAGACCGGCATGGTGACGACCGTCGCAGGGACTTGGACTGCCGAGGACGAGGCCCGTGAGCAGCCGCTCGTGGCGCGAAATCTAGTGGTACTTTCCGGCGATGCCATCGGCATCGATTTCAGTGACGATCATGGATGGCTTATGCCGGTTTGTTCTGACGGACTGGATATGTCCATGTATCTCGACGATGGAAAGCCCGCGCTCGATGCCCGCCTCTACGATGTCGTTGGACTTACGGTAAACGGGAAAGGCGATATTGTATTTGTCGACAAAGGCAGTAACCGCGTGCGGAGCATCGATCGCCACAGCGGGATTATCTCGACTGTGGCTGGCGTGTGCCGGTACGGTTACGACGGCGACGACAAGCCGGCGATCAGAGCTATGCTCCATGCGCCGGAAGCGGTGGTGGTCGATCGGGAGGACAATCTCTACATCTCCGACACGATGAATCACCGCGTGCGCAAGGTGGACGTGACGACTGGCCTGATCACGACGGTGGCAGGTAATGGAGACAGTGGTTATGAAGACAAGAATATGGGCGGATGCGGCGCCGCGCGTTTCGTAGCGAAAGAATCGGCTGGGACAGTGAAACATGGAGACGGACTCCTCGGAGTGGAGGCAGTCGTCAATTCTCCAGTCGGACTCTCACTCGACTCCCAGGGCTATCTCTATATCTGCGAACGGGGCGAAAACAAGATTCGCCGCGTGAAACTCTGGTAGCAATTCGCCTGTAGTCGGGTTGGCCTCGCTCGGCCTGTATGGTAGTCTGAGCCCATCACGATCTGCTCGCGCCGGTCACCCGAGGATCTTGCATAGTGCGTAAGATGACGAAGATTTCTTCCCGCCCGTTGTTTCTTCTATTTCTCTTTATTCTTGTTGTGGCCGGCGTCTTGGTCGGATTCGGCGTGCCCCTCGTCAGTTCCGAGGGGATGATTATTCGCGCACGTCTTATCGAAGGGGAACTGCCGACAGGGCCAGAGGATGCCGCCTGGGCCAAGGTCTCGCCGATGACGCTTCCGTTGAGCGGGCAGATCATTACCAGGCCGGTTTGGCCGGAGCCGAGCGCGCGAGCCTTGACCGTGCGGTCGCTCCACAACGGTACCGAGATCGCCTTTCTGCTTGAATGGCAGGACAACACGAAGAACGACCGTTTGACGCCGGGGACTTTTCGCGACGGCGTAGCGATCGGATTGCCGCTCGGCGATGCCCCCTCGTTCTTCTGCATGGGCCAGCTCGATCACTATATCAATATATGGCATTGGAAGGCCGATTGGCAGAGCGATATCGATCGCCGGGCCGCCAAGACCTCCGAGAAAGCTCGCGATGGTGTGCGGACGTTTGAAGTTATTCCGCGCCGGGTCTCTTCTGTCGAGGATCTCATCGGCGGGGGCTTCAGTACCCTGACGACCAAAGAGAAACAGGGCCGGGTTCAAGGGCAAGCCGCGTGGAAGGACGGAGTGTGGCATGTCGTGATGCACAGACCTTTGGTGAGTGAAGAACAAGAGAACGAAGCCAAGTTGATTCCCGGTCGGGTGCAAACCGTGTCGTTTGCCGTATGGAACGGTGAGAACAAAGAGCGGAACGGACAGA